>SKVA01000355.1 GCA_007129695.1 Spirochaetaceae bacterium
ACTGAGCGCCTGCGCTGTTGACTGAGCGCCTGCGCTGTTGACTGAGCGCCTGCGCTGTTGACTGAGCGCCTGCGCTATGGGACATTACATCCGACAGGGGCCTATAGCTCAGTTAGTTAGAGCGACGGACTCATAATCCGTGGGTCGCAGGTTCAAGTCCTGCTGGGCCCAAAAAGAAAGCCGTCCTTCAGGACGGCTTTCTTTTTGGGCCCAGCAGGACTTGAACCTGCGACCCACGGATTATGAGTCCGTCGCTCTAACCAACTGAGCTATAGGCCCCTGTTGCTGTAATCTCCCATAGCGAAGAGACTCAGTCAACAGCGAAAGAACTGGTGCGTGAATTGTTGACGGGTTGTCAACAATTACGGCACCAGTCTCTACAGTACCAGGTCGCACGCGTCGGCGGGCATCCAGTGGGCATCCTGACCGCGCCACTTGACGTTGCAGCCGATCGGGTTGGTCAGCGCCTGCGCGACAGCCCGACCGCTCGTGACCGCACTGAGCGCCCGGTCCAGGTCGTTGACCGTGACCTTGTCGGAGTCCTTCGGATTGTCGACCCCACGGCCCGTGTAGACCAGTCTTCGGTCGGCATCGAAGACGTAGAAATGAGGCGTTCGCAGCGCACCGTACGCCCGCGCGACATCCTGCGACTCGTCTCTGAGGTAGACCCACGGAAACCGCTCGCTGTCCATGCGGCTGACCATGTGGTCGAAGTCGTCGTCGGGGTGGACCTCGGTATCGTTTGAGTTGATGCCAACGAAGCGAACGCCCTTGTCACGGTACTTCTCCGCGGTCGCGCGCGTTGATTCGTCGGACCCGGTCACGTACGGACAGTGGTTGCACGTGAAGAAGACGACCAAGGTCGGCGTATCGTCGAAGTCCGAAAGTTGATACGTCTTCCCGTCGGTCGCCGGTAACGAGAACCCGGGGGCTTTCTCCCCTATCTGAAGCGTGAACGCCATGCTTCCTCCCTGTATCGCAAGTATACGGCCGGGGTACCTCGGTGGCAAACAGGACCGCGGTAAATCAGGTTACTATTGGATTATTTGTGGCCTTTTGGCTTTATTAGACTTATATTGAACGAATATGAGTGAATCGCCCCGGTTCCCACGACTCGTGACCCAAACACTGAATGGAACATCGCTTATTCTGCCGGATTCGCTCGGCGATCGTTACGCGTTCGTGGTGATAGCGTTCCGCAGGAGCGCACAACCGGTTGTCGACTCCTGGATGGAGGCTGTTGTCGACAGCCTTACATCGCCTTCGGTCACCTACTACGAGATTCCGATTCTTGCCGGGGGTTGGCGCACGATATCCGGGTTCATTGAGAACGGGATGCGCGCCGGAGTCGCCGCCGACCACCACGACCACGTAGCGACCTACTTCGGCAGCACCGATCGGCTACGAAGACACCTGGGCATCGACGACCCGTCGGCGGTGTACGCCTACCTGATCGATGCATCCGGGTTCGTCCACTGGACCGGCTCGGGACCTGCCGACGAAGCCGCCGTCACTCTCCTTGCCGATCGCATCGGACACCTGACGTCGCAGTAGCTCGACTGCGGGCCGGTTCGAGGGTATGATTGCACCATGCGTCTATCGGTACTCGCTCTTTGCCCGTATCCGTCGCCGTGCGGAGACTCACGGCTGGTCGACGATGTAATCGCGAGTGCGAGCGACGCCGGAGTGTCGTGCGTCGCGCTTACGTGTCCCGATGGTGCCGCCGCCGCATCAGAGGTCGCGACCGGTCTTGGTAAGCTCGGTCTGAAGTTTGGATCAACAGCCGACCCTACCGACGGCGCCGGAGGTGCCTCCCCGGTTGTCCTGTCGCAGCTCGCGATCCTCGACTCCGTCACCGATCGTGACGACGAAAGCGGGTCGCCGTTGATCGTCTGCGCCCGGCTTGCGATGTCGCCGAACACGGTCATCGATCTGGTCGTCGCCAGCCATCCGCCGGACCACGGGGCAGACGCGCGAGCGGTCCGGTCGTTCACCGAGCGACTGCCGCGGATCCACGACGCACGTCGGCCGCAACCGCCACCACGACGGGGACCGAAACGCAGAGCCGATGCAGCGCAGCCGGACCAGTCCACAACCCGGATCGTCATCGCCGCGTGCTTCTACCCGGCGAACGCCGACAGCCACTACCGCGCGGAAATGTCGGACGCGGGTTTCCTGTCGATCATCCCCGCCGCGCTCGACGAACCCGCGGGCGGCGCCTCCGACGCGATCACCGTACGCCTCTACGTCCGTCCCCACCTTCGTCCCGGCCTGCTGGTGAGCCCTCCGCACGCGCCGCTCACCACGCTCCGCGACTATCGAGCGATTCTTGCCGGGTTCGAGGTCTGAACCCGCTTGTTGGCATTTGTCTCCCGAGGCTGTACACTCAAGAGGTCTTCAAGACGGGACCGCGGAATGAATGTGAGACGACGGCTCGTACCCGCGTACGCTATCGCTGGAGCGCTTGTCGCGCTGGTGCTGGCTGGATGCGGGCGCGAGCAAACCACAGTTCCCTCAGCGGACGCTGATGCGGCCGCGTTCCCTCAGCCGACAGCACGGAGTGCGTACGCCGTAGCCGTGTCCGGGTCGGCTCAGGTCCACGGTGCCGCCGCGGCCACCGAAATCGAACCGGGCGCAGTCATAGAGAGCGGCCGCCGCATTACCGTCAACGCCGACTCGCACGTCGACATACAGTTTGGCGACCGCGGGACGACCCGAGTCTACGGGCCCGCCGAAGCAATCGTCCGCACGCGCGTGGGCACGGCTCACCATCCGGTCATGGAGATCGACATCATCTTCGGATCGATCGCGGCCACGGTTGGTCAGCTGACCGACTCGGACGTCTACCGCATCCGAACTCCGCGAGCCTTCTACGTCGTGCGCGGCACTCGTTTTTACGTCAGGTCCGAGCGGGACGATGACCTGTGGGTAGAGGCAGGCCTGGTCGCGGTGTATCCCAGGTCGGTCGACATGCTGCTGTTGCGGCAGACCGCGATCGAAGCCGAACCGTCGCTTCGCGAGCACCTGGACGAACTCGACCGGAACGCGCCGGTCTTCGGTCCCGGCAGTCACGCCCGGCTTGACGCGACCGCGCTCGCGCGATCTGAGGCGCTTGCAGGCGGCATCACCGAGTCGCTCGGCCAGGTTGCGGCGGCGACGCCCGCGCAGAGGGAGTCGATCGTGTCGAGCCTGATAGAGGCGATTCGAACCACGACCGGTGCGGTCGCTGAGATCGCGGGTGATGCTCCGGGAGCATCGGGGCCGCCCGCTGCGATTGAGCAGCGACTCGCGTCGGTTGCAGCGGTCAGACGGCTGCCGGTACCCGAAAACACGGAGCTACGAACCCTGCTGGAGTCCGACGCAGCGCCGGGGCTGGTTCAGCTCACCGTGAGAACACTACCGCAGAACGCCGAGATCTTCCTTGACGGAGTACTCGCCGGCAGCGGCGCTCATCGAACGTTGCTCCGCGCGAACGAAAGCCTGTCGATCCGCGTCGCGCGCCCGGGATACCGCGAGCGAAGGATCCAGGTCGACCGGGCACGGACCGAGGTCATCACCGTGCAACTCGAGCGCCTCCCGCCGTCTATCAGCACGGACAGCTTCGTGAAGGCGGTCGCCGCCGACGATATCGGGACGGTACGTACGTACGTGACCGAAGGTGGTCCGGTCAACGTCCGGACCGCCGACGGAATCCCCGCGCTCGTTCTGGCGACCGGACTGGTTCAGGCGCTGCAGGGTCTCACGCCCGACCTTTCGTACGACCGCGACGTACTGCGTACGCTCGTAGCCGCAGGCGCGAGTATGAACGATGAGTTTCTGATCGAAGGATCCACGTTCAAGCCCCTGCACGCTGCAGTGCTCGCGGGTGTTGCCGGGTTCGACGTGTCGGACATGCTCACGATCCTGCTCGGCGGACCGGTCGATGTGAACGGTGTGATCGTTCTTGAAGGGCAACCGTTGACCCCGCTCGCGATCGCGGTCCGCTGGGCGCTGTTTACCGGAGAGACGCAGGAGGAGATCATCAAACGCCTCCTGACCGCAGGGGCCAGACTCGACGTGACGATCAGCTTCAACAATGAGCTACTCACGCTCCGCGAGATCGCCGGCCGACTGATGCGCCAGGGTGAGATCGAGGATCAGGAGCTCATCAGAATTCTTCGATCGATGGGGGCCGGCGCGTAGCCTGTCAGCGGCTCCGGACGAGCACCTGGGCGTGCCCGAGGTCGGCCAGGCGAGCCCGCACCGACGGCACTTCGCTGTCGAGTACGCCCGCGACGACCACTCGGTACACCGTTCCGGCGTCCTCGACCGTCGCCGGTAGATCGTGACGACGCAGCTCGCGCGCGATCGCGTCGGCACGCGAAGCACTCGAAAGCGCGACGACCTGGATCACCTTCCGCTGTTCGGGCGGGTGCTCGACGATCGCGATCTCAACGCGGGCGATACCCTCCCCGGTCATCCCGATCGCATCGGCAGCGGCACGCGACAGATCGATCACGCGACCTTCGACGAACGGTCCCCGATCGTTGATGCGAACGCGCACGCTCCGTCCGTTGACCAGGTGGCGAACCTCCACGACTGTGTTGAACGCGAGAGTGCGGTGAGCGGCCGTGAGGTCGTTGGTGTCGAATCGCTCGCCGTTTGCCGTCAGGCGCCCCTGGAATTTGCCACCGTACCAACTCGCGTACCCCGAAAGCTCGTGACCGGCGCCTTCGGCGAAAACAGGCCCCGCCGCAACAGCAGCGAGCGCCGCAATCGCAAGCAGCGCGGCCACAGGCACCGTTCGATCGCGTGACCGGTCGGGCGCGTCGGTGAGTTTCATGGCGATAGTATCGGCACAACCGCGTTACGGCGCAATAGCTCCGGTTCGGATCGCGATCCGCACCAGTTCGGCCACAGAGGATACACCGAGCTTCTCAATCACTGCGGCGCGGTGATTGTCGACTGTCTTCGGGCTGATCCCGAGCAGCGCGCCGATCTCCTTCGAGTTGCGCCCGCTTGCGAGCTGGACGAACACCTGGTACTCACGACCGGTGAGCGTCACAGCCTCACCGGCCGGATGATCAGGCGGGATAGACGGTCCGAGTGACCGAAGCCGGGAATCGATGAAGGTCCGACCATCGCAGATCGATTCGAGCGCCGTCATCAGATACTCGCCGGTCGACTCCTTGAGCAGGTAACCGTCGGCACCCGCATCGATCGCCTCGTCGGCGAGCCGGCGGATCGCGTGCATTGACAGCACGAGTATCCGAGTCGGGCAGCCGGTCGCACGAAGCGAGCGCACCAGATCGATCCCGCTACCGTCGGGTAGCGAGATATCGACGAGCAGGATATCGGGGCACAGATCGCGTGCCGCGCGAAGCGCTTCGGCGACGGCCCCAACCTGTGCAACGACGCGATAGCGACCGGTCGCCTCCAGGATCGCAGCGACTCCGGCGCGAAGCGGCGGATGATCGTCGACCAGAATCACGGTCCGAACGCTCATCCGTGCTCCCTACCGACGGCCTCTCCGTTGGTGCGCGGCACGCAGAGCTCGACCCGCGTCCCGCGACCGGGTGCGCTGCGCACATTCAGGGATCCGCTGAGAATCAGCGCGCGCTCGCGCATGCCGATCATCCCGAGCCCTCCGTTACGCGCGCCCCCGCGTCGCTCGCGCTCGTCAAACCCCGCTCCGTCATCCTCGACTCGCAGACGAATCGTTCCGTCGACTTCGCGCAGGTCCAGGCGGATCCGCGCGTCTCCGGCGTGCCGGATCGCGTTCGCGATCGCCTCCTGCCCGACGCGGTAGACGTTGATCGCAAGATGCCCGGGAACCGCGTCGATGCGTTCGACCGAACAGTCGATCCGCGCGCCGGTCCGTTCGGCCAACCCCGAGCAGTATCCCCGGATCGCTTCGGCGAGCCCGACCTGATCGATTTCCGCCGGGCGCAGTTCGTACGCCAGGTCGCGCAGCCAGTCAATCGCGCGCACAAGCCGCTCGCGGATTTCGACGGTGAGTTCGCGCGACAGCCCGTGGCTGCCGTCGCCAAGCTGAAGCAGACAGAGGCTGATCTCCTGCGCGAGCGAGTCGTGGAGCGCGCTCGCGATCCGCTTGCGCTCGGCCTCCTGCGTGCCGATCGTACCGCGCGCAAGCGACTGCACGCGATCAGCCGCGCTGCGCTCGCGCGCCGATTCGCGCTCGACCATCCAGAAGATCGCGATTGTCGCGAGTACCGTCGCACCGAGCACGTAGAGCAGCATCTCCAGGGCGCGCTGCTGCCCACCGACGATCAGATCGACCTGGTCGCGTAGCTCGATCAGCGACACCTCGATGTTCGTGACGATGCGCCGCTCTGTGGCGTGGAATGTGTACGCCGGATCGCGCAGCCGCTCGACCACCGTGAACCGGGCCAGGCGCCAGCCATCCCGGAGATCCTCGGCGACGTTGCGAAGCTCATCGGACAGCAGTGAGCTCGCGCGCAGCGACTCGGATCTGAGGATCTCATCGAGTCGTGCGTCGAATCGGGCGAACTCGTCGCGCTCTCCGGCGTACGACGGATCCACCATCGCGAGTCTCAACACGTACCAGTCGTGAAACAGCTCCTCATACAGCCGTCGCGTCTGATCGACGGTCCGCAGCGAGTTCGAGCTCATCGTGAGGAACACGAGCAGCAGACTCAGATTGACCGACACGAAGAGGTACGCGCTGAGGGACGATGATCTTCTCTTGTCGCGGTGCATTGGCGTTTGGCCGATTGTGTGCCAGAATGCGAGTCCGATGCAAGTACAAGGACGGTTCTGGTTCACCGGTGGTGTGGTGATCGCGGCGCTCGCGCTCAACACAGTATTGTCGATCGTGAATACGGTGTTCAACCTCCCGTTCTTTCTGGACTCGATCGGGACAGCGATCGCCGCTGCGGTGGTGGCGCTGCCCGCGGGTATCGCGGTCGCGATCGCGACCAACCTGATCCAGGAGATAGTTCACAGCGCCGGAGGGACCGCGTGGCCGTTTGCGCTGTGCGGCATCGCGACCGTGCTGATCGTCGACGCGTTCGTCCGCGCCGACCGGTTCGTGACGATCGGCGATGCGATCCTGGTGTCGTTACTCGTCGCGATCGCAAACGCGGTACTCGGCGGCGTCATCGCGACCTTCGTCTTCGGCGGACTCACCGGTGTGGGCCTGGACTACCTGGTGACGGGGCTGGTAGCGGCCGGTCAGTCGCTGGTCTCTGCAGCCTTCTGGGCGCGGGTTCCGACGAATCTCTTTGACAAGGCGCTTGCGGTATTCGCGGCGTTCGCGCTTCGCGCGCCGCTCCTGAGGCTGAAAGGCCTGATGTCCTCGCTCGACGAGTACCGGGAAAACCGCGTGGAGTAGCCAAGGTGCTTCGCAGTTCATCCACCCTAACAGTGTAGGGGCAGCACACCATTGTTTGATCGATTGACGCAGCGACGGCGCGGGGCTATCCTTTGATCATGAGCGACGCATCGACCGAGACCGCGCTGACCGAAAGCATGCAGATGTACCTCAAGGCGATCCACCAGGTTCAGACCCGGAAAGGCGCCGCACGCGTGACCGATATCGCTGCGATTGCAGCGGTCAACAAAGCATCGGTCAGCGCCGCGCTCAAGGTCCTTGCCGCAAAGAACCTGGTGAATTATGCCCCGTACGATCTGGTCACGCTGACCGATGAGGGACACGGTATCGCCGAGGAGCTCGATCGTCGGTTCAGGACGCTCACGCGCTTCATGATCGACGTTCTTGGTCTGCCTGCCGACCAGGCCGAGGAGAACGCGTGCAGCCTCGAGCACGACGTGTCGGCAAGCCTGTCGAGCCGCCTGTCGCGCTTCATCGAGTACTACGAAGCGTGCGCGAAGCCGAAGTTCCGGTGGGCGGCCGAAGCCGGGGACTTCTGCATCGATCCCGACGACGAGCATCCGACGAACTGATCCGGGCGGCTCACGGTGATCGCGGTTCTGGTGCTGATTCTGGTCGTCGCGGTCGCGGGGCTCACGATGATCGTGATCCAGACATCGACGCTCGGCATCCCCCCGATGCCGTCGACCCGGACGATGCGTGCTGCGATACGCGACGCGGTCGAAGGAGCGATGCGTGAGGTGATCGGTAGTGATGGCCCGGCCTCAGCACCACGGATCGTCGAGCTCGGGTGTGGGTGGGGCGGTCTGGCACGGATGCTCGCGCTGACGTTCGGTGAATCGAGGGTCTACGCGGTCGAGCGGAGTGTTGCACCCTACCTGTGGTGCACGACTGTGCAGACCCTCTTCCCGCTGCCCAATCTGGTCATCGAGCGGACCGACCTGCTCACGATCGAGATCGAGTCACCCTCCGTGGTCGTCGCGTACCTGTCACCGGCGCACATGAGCGCGCTCGGCGAGCGGCTTCCGCGCTTTGGCGACATCGTGCTGGTGTCGTGCGCATTCGCGCTACCGGGGCGGACGCCGTCGCGGGTCATCGCGTTGCGCGACCTCTACCGGACGCCGGTCTACGTGTACACCTTCGGATGGGGCGCGCGGTCGTGACGTCCAACCCGTTCATCGACTACCTTGCTGCGCATCCTGGCGCCGACGAGTCGGCGCTCAAGGAGCTGTTCCGGATCCTGGCCAAGCGGACGCACCCCGATCTGGGAGCCGCCGACGGTGAGACCTTCGTCCGCCTGCAGAACGCGTACCATGAGGCGCTCGCACGGCTGATCCAGGACGAGCGCGCTGGGCGTCGGTCGGTGGCCGCACCGGGTGGTGGTCGTGCACGCTGTGCATCCTCGGGTGCCTGTACGCCGCGCGACGCGATGCTTCGCGCACTTTACCGCTACAAGGCGCGCCTGCCGAGCGTTCAGCTCGACCCCGGGCCGCTGTCGGACGCGTGCATCGACGCGTTCTCCGCCGCGGTGATGCACGCGCAGGCGTACGGGGAGCGGGCGAACCAGGCGCTTCGCAGGTTCGACTCGGCCTTTCATGACAACAGATCGACGCACGCGCGGTACCCCGACGTGCGGACCAAGTACACCGCGCTGATCAAGGGCCTGTCGGCGTTCTTCGACTACCAGGTCATGCCGAACGCGTTCAACAAGCGCGTCGCGCGCTCCTACCTCGCCGAGATCAGACCGGTCGACGACTACGACCCGTACGGTCCGCCGGCGCTTCGCAGCAACCGGTCTGCGGCCGCGCGCAGCGCGCTCTATCAGATGCGCGAGCTCATCGACCAGGAGCTCGACCTGAAGCCGTCGAAGGCTCTGTAAAGATAGCAACCGTTCTGGTACTATTCCGCCATGACCGGTTCATTCGATTATTCTGCCGCGACTCAGCAGGCGCGCCTGTTCACCGACGTGACCGGGGTGCCGTGCGTGGTAATCGATTCACGCGGCGGTATCCATCACCCCGATCCGGCCGACTACCCGTGCGCGCTCTGCCTGCGCGTCGACGCGCGCGGCGGTGCCGCGGACCGCGGCGAACCGGCCGCGACCGCGCTCCCGCATGGGGTGCGTCACCTCAAGTGGGTCGATGAGGCGGTGCGCTTCGGCGGGCAGTCGATCTTCCTGTGCGAAAACGCGTTCATGCACTGGACCGCCCCACTGCTGCGCGACGGGAACCTGGTCGGGGCGCTGGTGGCCGGGCCGGTAGTGACGATCGACGACGCCCCCCCCGCGGGTACCACGCTGCGCACGCTCTTCGAGCAAACGGTCCGGATCGATCCGGCGCGCGTCTCGATCCTGGCCGATCTGCTTACGCAGCTTGCGAAGGCCGCGTCGACCGGCGCCGACGCGCTGCAATTGAGCGAAGAGACGCTCGAGCAGCAGTCGCGGATCAACGAGCTGGTGCAGGAGCTGAAGGTCGAGCGCAGCCGCGTAGGTGCAGACCCCGACGCCCCGACCTACCCGGTCGACAAGGAGATGGAGCTGCTCGACCAGATCCGCGCGGGTCGCGTGCGCGACGCGCAGGCGACGCTGAACGAGCTTCTGACGCACGTGTTCTTCGCGGCTGGATCTGAGATGACGCAGATCCGGATGCGATCGCGCGAGCTCATCGTGCTGCTCTCCCGGGCGGTCGTCGGGGCGGGGGCAGACCCGCAGGAGGTGTTCGGGCTCAACTACCAGTTCGCGGCCGCGATCGACCATCAGACCGACATCAACGGGGTCGCGCACTGGATGGCGAGGATTGTGAGACGTTTCGCCGACTTCGTGCTCTACACGCCGCACCTGGCGCACGCGCGATCGCTCCGGGAAGTGACGCGGTTCGTCCGCGAACGGCTCGATCGGAGGATCACCGTGGCCGACGCTGCGCGCGTCGCCCGGATGAGCGAAGGCCACTTCAGCCGCGTGTTCAAGAGCGAGATGGGTCTATCGTTCGTTGACTACGTGACAAGAGTCCGCTGCGACTACGCAGCGTCGCTGCTGCGAACGACCGATCTGCCGGTCGCCGAGATCGCGACAGCGTGCGGATTCGTCGACCATAGCTACTTCACGCGGGTGTTCAAAAAAACGACCGGCGAAACACCAGGGGCGTTTCGCCGGTCATGATTGTGCGCGCGAAGCCACCGCTGCGCGCGGCCACCGCTGCGCGAAGCCCGCAGGCTACGCGGTGACGAGCTCGACGGCCTTTTCTGCGGCGCTCGCAGCGTCGGGGGTGTACGCGTCGGCGCCGATCGACTCGCAGAACTGAGTCGTGACCGGGGCTCCACCGACCATGATCTTCACCTTGTCGCGCATACCGGCGGTGTCGACCGCGGCGACGACGTTCTTCATTTCGGTCATCGTCGTTGTAAGCAGCGCCGAGCAGCAGATGATCTGCGCATTGTTCTCCTTCGCTGCGGCTACGAACGCGTCCGCGCTGACGTCGGAACCGAGGTCTACGACGTTGAACCCCTTCCCTTCCATCATCATCTTGACCAGGTTCTTGCCGATATCGTGGAGGTCGCCCTTGACGGTGCCGATCACGACCGTTCCGACAGGCTTGACGTCTTCGCTGATGAGCAGCGGACGCAGGATTTCGATACCGGCGTTCATCGCTCGCGCGGCGATCAGAACCTCGGGAACGTAGATCTCATTGTTCTTGAACTTGCGGCCGACGACGTCCATGCCGGCCATCATGCCCTGCTGGAGCACCTCGCGCGCGGTCACGCCCTCGTCGATCGCCGCCTGGACCATCGTCTTGACGTCGTTTGCCTTGCCCTTCTGGAGCGCTTCCGAAATCGCATTCAAGTCTGCCATAGTACCTCCACGGCCGAGCGTACTCGATC
>SKVA01000515.1 GCA_007129695.1 Spirochaetaceae bacterium
CTGGTCTTCTTTGTCCCGGTTGTCACGTCGCAGGTCATCGCGACCGCTCTCATCGCTGCGGGGTTCGGAACCCTGATCTGGATCCATCGATCCCGCCACCTCTGGTCGTGACGGGTCGTGACCGATGGAGCGCTAGAGCTGCAGGATGAGCGTCGTAAGGAGCCCTACGCCGACCGGCAGGATCACGTTGTCCATGTCGTTCGTCGGGAGCGCTTCGAGCACCGTTGCCGCTATCCCGATCGCGATCGACTCGACGATCCGTCCGGTCACGACGTACGCGGCAGTGTACACCGCGACGAAGCACGCAAGGCTCCCCTCCAGGCTGGTCCCAGGCAGGATCTGCACCGTCCCGAACGCGCGGCCGACGAGCGCCGCAAATCCATCGCCAAACGCGAGCGCGTAAATCGCCAGGAACGCCGCCGGTGCCGGATAGAGCAGCAGCGCGAGCATCGTGCCGATCCCAAGCGTCACCGGGCCCGCGACGAAATGCCCGCGATCGCGCTCTCTGGACGCGAGGACCGTTACGCTGGAGATGAAGACGACCGAGTGTCCCTGGAGTCTGATGTACTCGGCAACTGTGTACGCCAGGACTCCCGTCGCGAGCAGCGCCAGCGTCGCGAACGCGCCGGCAACCGTCGCGATCGTCGGCACGAGCGCGATAGTCATGTGAAGCGCCTTGCGGATGAACTCGCCCTTGAGGCCGGAAAGGCGGTCTATACCCGATTGCTGCGGGATCGCAGTCGCGAATCCGGCGTGCAGCGCCGAACGAACGCCATTCCGCGTCATTGCGATCGCGTCGGTGATCTGTGTGATTGCCTTTCCCTGCATTGCAGTATATACTCCCGATCAGTTGTGCGAAGCCCCGCGGTTGCGTACGGCGTCCGGCACTGCCTAACTTATTGCAATTTCCATGCCAGCTTTGACACAGCGATGCGATCCTATTAAGTCCCTCTCTCGAAACGACTTGATCCGATGCTTTGCCGATCGCGCACTCAACGCCGCTCGAATAGTCACATTTTTAAGACACTCATACTCAATAATCGCTACGGTGATCGTGCTTGCCGGCGCGGCCGCGCTCAGCGGTTGCGCGAATGCGGTCGCCGCAGCGGCGCCCGAGCATGCTTCCCGACCCGCTGATCCCGATCGGACCACCCAGACGTCCGGCGCGTCGCTGCGCCCGGACAGCTCGGTGCGCCGTCCGATCGATGCGATGTTGCGCGCCGCGGTCCGCTCGGTACCGGTCGAACAGCTTGCAGGACAGCTTCTCATCGTCGGCGTCGAAGACCACGGCACGGGTCGAGCGCTGCCGGCGCTCGACGACGCGGCCCGCGCGATGCTCGATCGGGTTCGGCCCGCCGGTGTCGTGCTCTTCGGGCGCAGCTTCGTCACGGTCGACCAGACGCTCGCGCTTGTCGCGGAGATCCACGATCTGTCGGGGCTGCCCCCCATAGTTGCGACCGACTACGAAGGCGGCGTCGTCGCACGACTGACCGATACCGGAGGTATACCGGCGACGCGGATACCGCCGGCCCGGACCGTCGGGGAGCTCTACGCATCCGGACGGGTCGATGGCAGCGCTGTCCGCGCGCTTGGGGAGGTGATGGGCCGCGAGCTTCGCGCGCTCGGAGTCACGATGAACTTCGCGCCGGTTGTCGACGTCGACCCGCGCGGCGAGCTCGGTGCGCTCGGACGACAGTGGCGCACCTTTGGCGACGACCCGGCGATTGTTGCACGGATCGCCTCCGAGCTCGTCATCGGCATGCAGTCGCAGGGGGTCGCGGCGATTGTGAAGCACTTCCCCGGCCATGGTGCGGTCGCGGGCGACTCGCACTTCGTTCTGCCCGAACTCTTCGCCGATCGGGAGCTTCTCGAATCGCGCGAACTCGCGGCGTTTGCCGATGCGTTCCTGGCCGACCCGATTGGTCTGATGACCGCGCACATCGTCGTTCCCGCGCTCGCCGGCAATCGGACCCCCGCGACGATTTCGCACGCGGTTCTGACGGGACTCGTTCGCGAGCGGTTCGGGTTCGACGGAGTGATCATCACCGATGCGCTGAACATGCGCGCGCTCGCCGGTCTTGGAAGCGAAGCCGATCTGGCCATCGCTGCGATCGCCGCCGGTGCAGATCTGTTGCTGAAGCCGATCGACCCGGTAGCGGTGCACCGCGCGGTCGTCGATTCGGTATCCGAAGGAACGATTCCCCGGTCGCGGCTCGAGGATTCGGTGGTGCGGGTCATGCGCGCGAAGCACCGGCTTGGGTTGCTTCCAGTCGCACCGTTCGGTCCCGCGGTCGTACCGACCGACCCGGTCGCCGCGGCGGCGACGCTGGGATCCGAAGAACACCGGGCGATAGTCGCGCGCTTCTCGCCGACCGATGAGGGAGCGGGAGAATGAGCCGCGTTCCGCAGTGGTTTCGTGACGCCAAGCTCGGCATCGTCGTCCACTGGGGTGTCGCCTCGGTGCCCGGTTGGGCTCCGATCGATGGCGGTACGCCGGTCGACCGGTTGCGGGCGGGAGGCTGGCGTGATTACATCCTGCGCTGCCCGCATTCGTCGTGGTACGCGAACGGGATGCGCCTGGACGGCAGCGGCGTCGCCGCGCATCACCGCGCTCACTACGGGCGGCACGTCGCGTACGAACGGTTCGCGCGCCGCTTCAACGACGGACTCGACGAGTGGGATCCGTACGACTGGGCCGAACTCTTCGCGGAGGCGGGCGCGCGCTACGTAGTAATGACGGCAAAGGGTCCGGACGGATTCCTGATGTGGCCGAGCGACCACGTCCCGGCCGACAGCTTTGTCGCCGCGCGCGACATCGTCGGTGAACTCGCGACCGCCGTTCGCACGACGGACCTGAAGTTTGGGATCGCGTACTCAGGGCTGCTCGACTGGACGCAGCAGGACCAAGCCGTTGCGCGGGGCGAGGACCTGAGCGCGCCGGTGTCCGGCGAGTACGGTGCCTA
>SKVA01000075.1 GCA_007129695.1 Spirochaetaceae bacterium
ACCGAACCTCCCGACGGAATCGACGGGTGTTCGCTCGTGCCCATGATGACGTCGGGCGCACCGGGTCGCGACTCGGTCTACATCCAGTTCGATGGTAACGGCGCGCGCGGCAACTTCCAGCGCACCGTGATCCACGGGCAGCACAAGCTGATCGTCGACATCTTCAAGGACGAGACCTACCTGGAACTCTACGACGTGGCCAGGGACCCTGAAGAAACGACGAACCTCGCGTTCGATCCTGATCAGCGGGAGAGGCTCGAGCACATGGCTCGATTGCTTTCTGCGCACATGACCGACACGGGAGACCTGCTGTCGATCGCGCCCGATGTTGTGGATGTGTTTCTCACAGACTATACTGCCGTTCGTTCATCGCGCCGCTGATCCGGCACCAAGGAGAGAACTCGCCATGTTCAGTTTTCCCGTCTACGACGACTACGAAACGCTGGTACCCGTCTATTGCGTCACGCCGAACGAAGGTGGATGTATCCATCGCTTCTTCGATACGTCGCCGATCAGCCCCAGCGGACGGCTCCTTGCGCTGTTCCGTTTTCCGTTCGAGGATCGTCTGCCGGTGCCGGGAGACCGTGCGAAGATCGTCGTCGTAGATCTGGAGACCGGGGTAGAGCGAGAGGTGGCGCAGACCGCCGGCTGGGAGACCCAGATGGGCGCGAACATCAACTGGGGCGGTTCCGATGACGAGCTGTTCTTCAACGACGTGGACGTCGACACCTGGACCCCGTTCGCGTGGAAGCTCAACCCCCAGTCCGGGGAGCGCTCCCGTATGAACGGAACCGTCTATCACGCTTCGCCCGACGGCACGCTCCTTGTGTCGGCGAACATGACCACTATGCGGCGCACGCAGCCGGGCTACGGGGTCATCGTTCCCGATGGCCGCGTCCGTCACAACGTCGGTGCCTCTGACGACGACGGGTTCACCCTCACCGACACCAGAACCGGTGAATCACGCCTCTGGGTGTCCACGCGCGAACTCATCGACCGCGGGCTGACCGCCGCGCAGATCGACGACCCGGACCGGTACGAGATCTACGGGTTTCACAGCAAGTTCAACCCGCAGGGCGATCTCCTGATGGTGAGTCTTCGCTGGTATCCGGTTGCCGGTGAGTCGCACTTCGACGCGTTCAAGCGGGCTCACGACGATGTCCGCTTTGCGTGGTTCGTCCTGGACCTGGAGAAGAAGTCGATCACCTGTCCCGTCGGTCCGGAGCAGTGGGTGAAACGCGGTCATCACGCGACCTGGTTCCCCGATGGACGTTCGATCTCCATGAACCTCAACATCGATCGCGAGGAACACCTGCGGTTCGTTCAGGTGTCGTGGGACGGCACGGGGCTGCGAAAGATGCGGGATGACTTGTGGGGATCCGGTCACCCGACCGTTCATCCCGATGGAATCCACCTTGTCTCGGACACGTACACGAACGAGACACCGATCGCGTTTGGCGACGGCACGATTCCGATACGGTGGATCGACTTGCGGACCGGCGATGAGAAGGTCGTGGCGCGCATCAACACCCGCCAGCCGGCCGACATGAGCCCGTTGCGGGTCGATCCGCACCCGGCGTGGGACCGCACATACCATTACCTGGTCTTCAACGGCTACGTTGGTGGAGCCCGCCGCGTGTTCATCGCCGACATGGCGCCTCTTCTGTCGGGCTCCTGAGGAGTCACCCCGCTCTACCATCGGCGCTGAGGTTGGCGGGCATCAGGGAGGGGATCGCCGGCCTGGGCCACGATATCCGCGACGATCCGCAGAGCATCTTCGTGCCGATCCGCGAGCGAAGCCACCCCTACGACCAGAAGCTCAGGTTCCTGCCGGAGATCGTCGACGGCTGCACGCGCCTGGCGCAACGCGTGGAGCTCGCCAAGCAGGAGGGCGACCTCCCCGTCGTGATGGGGGGCGATCACGCGATAGCCATCGGCACGATCGCCGGGCTCGCCAGCTACTACCGATCGGCGGGTAAGACCATGGGTGTCGTCTAGATCGACGCGCACGGCGACTTCAACACGCCCGATACCACGCCGAGCGGGAACATCCACGGGATGCCGCTCGCCGCGAGTACCGGGCGCGGGGCGAGCGAGCTCACCGATCTCTACTGCCCCGGACCGAAGGTCGATCCGCAGAACGTCGCGCTCATCGGCGTACGCGACATCGACCCGGCCGAGCGCGTCCTCATCCGGGAAGCCGGAATCGACGCGTACACGATCGCCGACGTCGATCGGTTGGGCGCCGCGGAGGTCATCGATCGAGCCGTCGCGCGCCTTCGCGATCGAGTCGACGTCGTGCACGTCAGCTTCGACGTCGACGCGCTCGACCCGCTCTACGCTCCCGGCGTCGGGACGCCGGTTCCCGGCGGACTCCAGTACCGAGAGGTGCACCTCATCATGGAAACGCTTGCCGCGTCAGGACTCGTCGGCTCGCTCGAAGTGGTCGAGATCAACCCCATCCTCGACAACGCGAACCTCACCGCGGAGGTCGCGGTGCAGATCGTCCTGAGCGCGCTCGGGAAGACAATCCTGTAGGGCGGGACGCGCACTCGCGCCTCGGGACAACCGTCGGGCCGCATGTTTGAGAACAACATCCTCACGTTCAACCCGGGCTGGAGCGGCGATGCCCAGGCCCTCGGCACCTTCACCGACATTCGGGAGCTGCAGCGCCGGCTGAAGGATCGCGTGGTGACCCTCATCTCCGAAGCGGATGAAGGCTCGACCGGCCCGGCCAGCTTCATGATTGCCGATCCCGACGGAAACGCGATCCTGTTCGACCAGCACGTGCAGGCGGTGATAGGTGGGGGAGCGGCCACACCGACGACCTCAGCGGTACCCCACCCGCAATCCCGACCCCGCGGCTCCCCCTCGCTCCCGCCACGCGTCGTTGCGGCCGCAACGACGCACGGCTCCCGCTACCCCCTCGTGGGTCGGCCAATACTCCGAACACAACGT
>SKVA01000183.1 GCA_007129695.1 Spirochaetaceae bacterium
AGCGGCTTCAGTTCACAACCGAGCTTGCGAAGCGGCTCGATGAGTCGGCCCGACGCGCGACCACCGACGGTGACTACCGTCGAGCGGAGGCGTACCTGAGTCAGTACACTGCGCTCGTCGGCGAAGACCCGGAAGTGACCGCCCGGATCCTCGATCTGCAGATCCGGATCCGGAGCAATCAGGCGACGCACCACGATGACGATGGCGTCGAGTTTGCGCTTCGGGCCGGCGCGACCGCCGGCGATCTTGTGGACCGGGCGACCGTCGCGCGGCGCGACGGCGACTACTCGACGGCCCACTATATGGCCGTGCTCGCGCTCGCGCTCGAGCCGCAGAACGCGGAAGCCGCACGCATCGCCGCCCACTCGCTCGGACGACTGGGGTCGCTCGCGCCGTCGGAGAGCGAAACGCAGGCGTTCGAGCTGTTCAGACGCAAGCAGGAGGCCAGGCGCCTGATAACCGAAGGAGCCTATATCACCGCGTACCACCAGCTGATAGCTCTGTCACGCGACGTTCCCGGCGATCGCGATGTATCCCGGTATCGCGCGATTGCCGAAGATAAGGTCCGGCAACAAGCGGTGCTCCGCAGCGAGGTGGAACCGGCGATTGCGCTTCCGGGGATCGTCGACATCGTGTTCGTCAACCGTAGTGGTGGCGAGCGAATCGAGTTCGTGTCGATCGGGAAGCTCGTTGTCACGAACGCTGGTCTGTTCGTGCAGGATGTTGAGATCTTTGAGATCACGCTCGCCGGCGCGCCGATGTACCACGCGATCGCGCACTACGGCAGGATCGTCGATGGTCAACTGGTGATGACCGTCGTGGACGACGACGGGTCGCAGCTGGTCTGGACGCCGGAGGTTCGAGTGGCCGATCCGGCGCGGGAGAACCCTGCGATCCTTCGCCTGCGGCCGTCCGCCGACGAGCTTGTTCTGATCGGTCAGGTGTCGCGGAATGTGGAAAGCGCGCCGCTCACCGATCTGATCCGCGGGCAGGAGGCGGTCGTCAGGTTCGGATTGCCGGGTGAGCCGTTGCAGATCGAACTCATCGACCGGCTCCTTGCGCCGTTCTTTTTCGTCGCGCTGTCAGTCGTTATGCTTGGTGCCGGGTGGCGGCTTCGCAGCCGCTACCTCCACCGACCCCCGCTTGTGACGTTCCTGGTCCTTCCCGCGATACCCTTCGTGCTCATGCCGATCGCCGGCGGATTCGCGTCGGCGCAGCGATACCTGATCGGCGCGCTCCTGCCGATCGGGCTGGGTCTGACGCTGATCGGTGCGCTCGTGCTGCAGGCGGTCGTACTGTTCGCTGCGCTGCTGTTCGTCGCGCTCGTCCCGCGCCAATGAGGCAGTTCTGGGGCACCGCATGCGGCGCTCTGATCGGGCTGCTCGGAGGCGTGTGGGGAGCTGCCTTTGGTGCGGTCATCGGGCTGCTTGCCGACCTGGTGTTCTGTGATCTGCGAGTCCAGCGCGAGTCGCTGCGCTTTCTGGCTACGGGCGAACGGCCCGGATGGCTACCGCCCGCTCTGCCGGTCGCCGGGGCGATCGCTGGAGCATTCGCCGCCCGAGTTCGAGGCGCGCTACCCGCGGACGCATCCGATGTTGAGTCGATAGAGTCGGCCCTGGCCGATTTCCGGGTTGACCGCTACGCGTCCCGACTCTGCGAGCGGATGATCGCAGCCGGCGCACGCTCGGAGGCCGGCGAACAGGCAATCGTCGATCGGGCGCGCTCTTCGCTGACCGAGTCGGAGCGCGAGCACGTGATGACGGCGGTCTGGAGATCGTACGGAGCCGACGTGCCCGTCGTCGTCCGCGATCGTGCCCGACGGCTCGCGCGAGCTCTGGGTCTCAACGACGCGTACATCAACGACACGCTCAGCGTGCACCCGGTTCTGGACGCGACCGCGTGCGAAGTGCTCGGCGTCGCGCGGGATGCGACGCGAGAGCAGGTTCGTGACGCGTACCGCGCGCTCGTGACGCAGTTTCACCCCGACACAGCGACACACCTGTCGCCGGCGCAGCAGCGCGAGGCCACCGAGGCGTTCGTCAGAATCCACGCGGCGTACGAGGTTCTGCGCGCTCAGCTGGACGCGTGAGCATGGACACCGGGCGTGATCCGGTGCTGCACTGCCTAATCCCCGATCCGCTCGATCTGCGCACCAAGGCTGCGCAGTCGCCCGACAAGGTTCTCGTATCCGCGCTCGATCTGATAGACGTTGTGAATTACGCTCTTTCCTTCGGCGCAGAGCGCTGCGATCACCATCGCCATGCCCGCCCGAACATCCGGGGAGGTCATCTCGCTACCGGTCAGTCGTGATGGCCCGCTGATAACCGCACGGTGAGGATCGCACAGGACGATCCGCGCGCCCATCGCGATGAGTTTGTCGACGAAGAACATCCTGGCGTCGAACATCTTTTCGTGGATCAGCACCGTTCCTTCCACCTGCGTCGCGACCACGGTGATGATACTGGTCAGATCAGGCGGAAATCCGGGCCATGGGGCATCGTCGATCTTGGGGATCATTCCGCCCATGTCCGGGACGACGCGCAGCGACTGGCCTGCAGGGATGCGGATGTTCTCGCCGTCGCGCTCCCAGCGGATACCAAGTCGAGCGAACGCGAGTCGCGTCATCTTCAGATGCGCGGGCGACGCGTCCTCGATCTCCAGCTCGCTGCGGGTGACCGCGGCGAGTCCGATCAGGCTGCCGACCTCCATGAAGTCCGAGCCGATCTTGAACTCCGCCCCGCCAAGGCGCTTGACGCCGTCGATCGTCAGGATGTTCGACCCGATACCCGTTATGCGTGCTCCCATCGCAATGAGCAGGTTGCAGAGGTCCTGGACGTGCGGCTCGCTCGCCGCGTTCTGGATCACCGTCGTGCCTTCGGCGAGCACCGCCGCCATGATCGCGTTCTCGGTCGCGGTCACCGACGCCTCGTCCAGGAAGATTTCGACCCCGACCAGCTTGTTCGCCGCGATCGTGAACACACCGTCCACTTCCACCTGTGCCCCGAGCGCGCTCAGCGCCAAGAAGTGTGTGTCGAGCCGACGCCGGCCGATCACGTCTCCACCCGGCGGAGGCAGAACGACTTTCCCGGTACGCGCAAGGAGCGGTCCGGCGAGCAGGATCGACGCCCTGATCTTGCGCGCGAGCTCGGCAGGGACCTCCGACGTCGTGATATTCGTTGTCGTGATCTCCCAGGTGTTGGGCTGTTTGCGTCGCTTGACCGTAGCGCCGAGCTCGCCGAGGATCGCGAGCATCACGCCTACGTCTTCGATGTCGGGGATGTTGCTGAGCACGACGGTTTCTTCGGTGAGGAGCGCCGCCGCGATGCACGGCAGCGCAGCGTTTTTGTTCCCGCTTGCGCGCACGCGTCCCCGCAGCGGGTAGCTGCCCTGGATGATGTACTGGCTCACATCTGCGATGCTACTGCCCGCTCTCCCACTCTGTCAACAAAGCGAACGCGTCACCATCAAACGGGTTATCGCGAAACACGATTCGCGCCAGGTAGAAGCGATTGTCCCCATCGCAGCATTCGACGCGAAACCTCATCACCGTCGTCTGTCCAAGGAATGGTTCGGGGAACGGGTTGTCGGCTACCGTCGCAAACACGACGCGATCGACGACGAACCCTTCGTCGTACGCGATGTCGTGACCGTCGGTGTCGGGATCGGTCACGTCGCGAAACGCCCGCTCCAAGTCGGAGCGCAGATCGCCGGATCGCACCGTGAGCCGGTTGCCGAGCGCTGTCCAGTCGCGCGCGGCGATCTCAAGCGATATCTGGGCGAGAAACGCGGAGAGCTCGCGCACGACGGCAACCGTCGCTGTACGCGCGTAGCCGGTGCGTCCGAGCTCAAAGAGCTCGACGAAGGTCTCGAACCCGCGCCCGGCGTCGGGAACACGGCGTGATACGACCGCGTCGAGCGCACCGTTGCCGGTCACGTCGTGGAGATACCCGTACTCGCTACGGTCTTCGGACAGCTGGAACCGCGAGATCCCTCCGTCGTGCTTGAACACGACGAGCTCGCTCGTACGCCCGCGCACGCTCCTGAACCGCGCAAGTACGCCGATCGCCGTCTCGTCGGCCGTCAGCGGGACGACGTCAAGCCCGTCGAAGACGACGTGACGCCCGAGTTCGACTGATACGAGCGTTCCGGTGGCCGGCAGAAACGCCTCGAGCACGAAGAGCGCCGCCACGCTGCCGGGCTGGTACAGCCGGGTCGGCTGCGACAACGTCGACTCGCGCGGATCGACCCGCGGGTCGGCACCGACGACTATCATTGCGACATCGTTCTGCGAGTCGCCGTTGAGATCCGCGAAGCGTACGACCGGCCGGCCGGCGGCGTCCACTACGGCCGTCGTGTAGCCGGGCGACGCGCGCAGCGCGGCATCGACGAACGCGTCCATTTCGGTTGCGCCGGTCTGCGCCGTCGCGTGCAGCGACGCGAACACGATGGCCGCGCTGCACAGGAGTCGGTGGAACTGTGTCTGCGCGAGCGTGTTGCTCATCGGGTGCCCTTCATCATACTCTGGGGTTCCGCTTGGAGTCACGATGAAGGTAATGAAATTCGGAGGCAGCTCGGTATCCGATTCGATCCGGATAGCCTCGATGATAGAGATAGTCGCGTCTACGCATCGGACGCACCCGGTCTGCGCGGTGTTCTCGGCGATGAAGGGCGTCACCGACACCCTGCTGTTCGCTGCGCGCGAAGCAGCGGTGGGCGATCCCGGGTATTGCGCCCGACTACGCGATATCGATGCGCGGTCGCAGGAGACCTGCCGCGCGCTGTGCACTGGTGATCTCCTGGATGCGACCGAATCGGCGGTACACGCGCTGTGCGTCGAGCTCGGGCAGCTGCTCCACGGCGTGGACCTGGTGCGCGAGTGCACACCACGTACGCTCGATCTGATCGCGGGCTTTGGCGAGCGCCTCAGCTGCACGATCATCGCAAACGCGATGGTGTGTCGTGGTCTGCCGGCGCGCTACGTCGACGCGCGGACGTTGATTCGTACCGACGAAACGCACGGCAACGCGATGGTGGATTTCATTGCCAGCTACGATCTGATCCGTGCGCAGCTCGTCGGCCGTCCCGACGACGAAGTCCAGGTCGTGACCGGCTTCATTGCCGCGACCGATACCGGAGTGTCGACGACGCTCGGACGAAACGGGAGCGATTACACCGCATCGATCGTGGGTGCGGGGCTTGATGTCGGGTCGATCGAAATCTGGACCGATGTCGACGGCGTGTACAGCGCCGATCCCCGGTTCGTTTCCGGCGCGTTCGTGCTGCCGGAGATCAGCTATCGCGAAGCGATGGAGCTCTCGTACTTCGGCGCGAAGGTGATCCACCCGTACACGATGATCCCGGCGGTCGAACGCGGGATCGAACTGCGCATCCGGAATACGCTCAATCCCGACGCGCCGGGGACCCGGATAACCGCGACCAGCAGCAACGCGCAGACGATCACGGGGATCGCATCGATCGAATCGGTCGCGCTCGTCAACGTGGAGGGCGGAGGCATGGTCGGGCTCCCGGGTATCGCCGGGCGGCTGTTCTCGCGGCTCGCGCGCGAGCGGATCAACACGATCATGATCTCCCAGGCGTCGTCTGAACACAGCATCTGCTTCGTCGTGCGCGACGAAGTCGCCGAGCGCGCCGCGAAGGCGCTGCGCGATGAGTTCGCGCGGGAGCTCCACCAGAAACAGATCGAGCGCGTTGCGCTCGAGCGGCGGCTCGAGATCGTCGCGGTGATCGGTGAGAACATGCGGGGGAAGCCGGGTATCTCCGGCAGGGTGTTCACCGCGGTGGGTGACATCGGGCTCAACATCCTGGCGATCGCGCAGGGTTCGTCGGAGATGAATATCTCGTTCATAGTGCCGCAGGAAGACCGTGAGAAGGCGCTGAACGCCGTTCACCACGCGTTCTTTCCGGGAGGAGTTTGATGGAGTTCTACAGCACCCGCGACCGGGCGTCGCGCGTGAGCTTTCGTGACGCGATCTTCTCCGGGCTCGCCCCCGATGGCGGGCTCTACCACCCGGTCGGCGAACCGTCGCTCGCAGCGCTGTTCCGCGGCCTCGCGCCCGACGCGTCGTTCGTGAGCATGGCGAGTGAGGTCATCGCGGCGCTGCTGCCCCGGACCTTCGATGCCGACGCGGCGCGGCGAGTGTGCGAGCGCGCGTTTTCGTTCACGCCCGAGCTGCGCACGATCACGCCGCAGCTGCGGGTCCTCGAGCTCTACCACGGCCCGTCGTGCGCGTTCAAGGACTTCGGCGCGTCGTTTCTGGCGGCCGCGATGGAGTATCTGCTCCAGGAGGATCAGGAACGCGCGGTCATTCTGACCGCGACGTCCGGGGATACCGGGAGCGCGGTCGCGCGTGCGTTCTACAACCGGCCCGGCATCGACGTCGTGATCCTCTACCCGTCGGGTCGCGTGAGCCCGCTCCAGGAGCGGCAGCTGACGACCGTCGGCGGCAATGTTGTCGCACTCGAAGTGAGCGGTTCGTTCGACGACTGCCAGAGGATGGTCAAGGAGGCCTTCACCGATCGCGCGCTCAACGAGCGGGTCCCACTCACGTCGGCCAACTCGATCAACGTCGGGAGGCTGTTGCCGCAGGCGCTCTACTATATCTACGCGTTCTCGCGGCTTCACGCCGACGTGGCGGGCGAGATCGTCTTCTGCGTGCCGAGTGGCAACTTCGGCAATCTCACCGCCGGGATCCTCGCGTGGCGTTGGGGTCTGCCGATCACCGGGTTTGTTGCAGCGACGAACGCGAACGACGTCGTCCCCGAGTACCTCCGCTCGGGTGAGTTCACGCCGCGACCGAGCGTCCAGACGCTTGCGAACGCGATGGACGTCGGCAATCCCAGCAACTTCGAACGGATGCTCGAGGTTTTTGGCGCAGACGTGAAGCTGATGCGCGCGATGGTCGGCGGCGAGGTCGTCACCGACGATCTGATCCTGGACGCGATACGCCGCTACCACCGCGATCACGGCGTCTTCGTCGATCCGCATACCGCGGCGGGCCTGGTCGCCGCCGAACGGTATCTGGAAGGAGAGGGAGCCGGTGACGCGACGGTCGTGACGCTTGCGACCGCGCATCCGGCCAAGTTCATCGAAAGCGTCGAACGCGCGACCGGTATCAGGCCCGAACTGCCGGGCCGGCTCGCGCGCGTGATGGAGCTGCCCAAACAGGCTATCCCGATCGAGCCCACGACCGCGGCGCTCCGTGATTACCTTCTGAGCCGATGATTCTCGCGATAGACGCAGGAAACTCTACCATCGCGTTCGGCCTGATCACCGGAGACTCGGTCGTCGGGCACTGGCGGCTGTCGAGCAAGTCGGTCTGGACGTCGGATGAGCTACTGCTTCACCTTGAGGGGCTGCTTCGGATCGGCGGTGCCGATATCGCCGCTGTAGAACAGGTCGTGATGTCGAGCGTGGTGCCCGCGCTGACCAATCTGATCCGCGACGGCGTTCGCAAGCTCTTCGATAGCGAACCGGTCGTGGTGTCCGCAGCGCTCCCGGTTCCGGTGAAGGTCGTGACCGATAATCCGGGTGAGCTTGGTGGGGACCTCCTGGCGAACGCGGTTGCGGGCCACTCCCTCGCCGGCGGCGCGGCGATCGTCGTCGATTTCGGCACTGCGCTCACGTTTACCGCGGTCGATGCCGGGGCACGCGTGCGCGGCGCGGCGATCGCGCCGGGGCTGAGCACTGGGTTCCGCGGGCTGGTCGCTCACACGGCATCACTTCCGATGGTCGAGCTGTCGGATCCGGGTCGCTTCATCGGAACCGATACTACGTCGGCGCTCCGGTCGGGGATGGTCAACGGGTACGCGGGACTCGTCGATCGGATCGTCGGCGGGATGCGCGACGAGCTCGGTGGGACGGTCACCGCGTTTGGTACCGGCGGTGAAGTCGCGCACGTGGCACCGCTGTGCCGTCAGATCGACCGTGTGGAGCCGTGGCTGACGCTCCGCGGGCTTGCGGAGATCGGGCGTGCCATCGCCGGCGGGCAGGTTCAGTCGACGTAGAGCCTCACCAGCTTCTTGCCGTCGGCATCCCGAAACGGATTCGCGTTGTGCTTCAGGAAGTCGCGGTAGACCTTGCACGCGCGGTAGTAGCCTTCGGGGCCGCGATAGGTCGATTCCAGGTCACACCGGTAGAGCTCGAGCAGGAGTGGGAAGAGCCGATGCGACATGAGCCGCTCCGTTCGGAACGTCGGAAGCTTGTGGATCGCTCCCGGGAACATGTGCTTCTCAACAAGCCACGCGACGTCTTCGACGACTTTTTCGGAGAACTCGAGCCGACGCAGGAGTCGTCGCGCAAGGCGGGTCCCGATCTCCGCATGGCCGTCGAACCGACGGCCCGCTACGGGAACCGCGGTCGGTTTGCCCGCGTCGTGCAACAGCAGGCCGAGCGTCAGCGTCAGGTTCATACTTCGTCTGTACCGGAACGTTTCAAGCGAATGCGCCCACACATCGCCTTCGGGGTGGTGCTCCTTGGAGTGTTGGGTCCCGTCCATCTGCGAGAGTTCCGGGAGGTACGCGTCGACAAACCCGTGCCGCTTGAGCAGCGCAACGCCGCGCTCAGCGTAGCGACCGGTCAGCACGCCGGTCAGTACCGTCTTCAGCGTCTCGGGCTCGAGCGCCGGAAACGCTTCAACCGGATCGAGCTCCCGGTCGAGCGTATGAGGGTAGCGCGCGAGCGCTACCGCGGCGTCGATCAACCGGTGAAGCGGGCTGTGCGGCTCCGTGGTCGCCTCAAGAACCTGGCCCCGGATCGAACGGTAGTCGTCGTAGGGGTCCAGATAGCGCGTACGCCGCTCATCGTACAGCAGATTGAGCGGCCGAAACGTCTGAGGCGGGAGTCTACTGCCCGGTTCTATGCAGCGGAAGTAGATCCGCCGATCGCCGTCCCAGGTCGCAGCGTCGGCAAAGTGGACTCCCGGGAAGTCCAGGTCGGCGACCGCGCGAGCGAGGTCGACCAGGTCGCCCTCGAACGACACGTGAAGCGGACCGTCGGTGTCGGTACGGAAGTAGCGGTCGAGAGCCGAGAACGAAGCGTAGTACCACGGCGCAGCGTGCGCGAGCTTCTCCAAGGCCTGCATACCCCGTAAGGTAGCGCCTGCCGCCCGACGCGTCCAACCGCGGGCTGTCTCTCCCGCCCGGAATTCGGTAGATTCCGCCGATGGAGTACACGATCCGGCGACCGGATGACTTCCACGTGCACCTCCGCCAGGACGCGCTGCTCGGCCCCGTCGTGCGCGAGACCGCGCGGTCGTTCGGCCGGGTGCTCGTGATGCCCAATACCGAGCCTCCGATCACGACCGTCGATCGGCTGCGCGGTTACCGCAGCGAAGTCCTCGGTTCGCTCGATACGCACGAGTCCGGAGCGTCGTTCGAGCCGTTGATGACGTTCAAGGTGGTAGCGGACCTCGATCCGCGAAGCGTAGCCGATCTCGCGGTGGCTGGCGCGGTTGGCGGTAAACTCTACCCGCACGGCGTTACGACGAACTCATCCGATGGTGCCCGGACGATCGATCCGCTGCTGCCGGTGATCGAAGCGATGGAGGCGGCCGACCTGGTGCTCGAAATCCACGCCGAGTCTCCCGATGCGTTCTGCCTCGACCGTGAGGCGTCGTACCTGCCCGTTGTTGAGTCGCTCGTGTTCCGGTATCCGCGCCTGCGCATCGTGATCGAGCACGCGAGTTCGGCGGAGACGGTCGCTTTCCTTGCCGACATGCCCGAGCGCGTCGGCGCGACGATCACGGTGCATCACCTGCTGCTCACGCTCGACGATGTGATCGGCGGTGAGCTTCGCCCCCATCACTTCTGCAAGCCGATCGCGAAGCGTCCCGAAGACCGCGATGCGCTGCTCGATCGCGTGCTCGCCGGCGATCCCCGCTACTTCTTCGGGTCCGACAGCGCGCCGCACCTCCGTCGGGACAAGGAGAGCGATTGCGGCTGTGCGGGCATCTACACGGCTCCCGTGGCCCTGCCGTTGCTCGTCGACCTGTTCGAGCGCCACGGCGTCCCGATTCGGGAGTCCGACGCACCGGGCGACGACGGTCCGAGCCTGGAACGCTTCGTGTCGCGTTTGGGGGCCGACTTCTACCGGCTCCCGCCTTCGAACGCACGGCTGACGATCGAGCGGCGCGCATGGACGGTTCCATCGGTTTGTGGAGGCGTGGTACCTTTCCACGCAGGGCGCGACCTGTCGTGGGCCGTGTGCGATCCGATCGAGGAGAAGGCATGAGCATTGTGGATCTGGTTCATCTGTCACGCAGCTACGGCAGCGACCCCGAATGGGTGCTCGCCGGAGGCGGAAATACTTCGTACAAGGACGACGCACTCCTGTACATCAAGGCATCGGGGTTTCCGCTCGCGACGATAACCGAGGCGGGTTTTGCCCGGATGGACCGCGGGGCGTTGCAGCGGATATGGGCCGCCTCGTATCCGAACGAGACCCAGGCGCGGGAGGCCGCCGCGCTCGCCGATCTGATGGCGGCCCGGGTCGCGGGAGAGGATAAGCGACCGAGTGTCGAAACGCTTATGCACGAGCTCTTTCCGTACGCGCTCGTCGTGCACACGCATCCGGCGCTGGTGAACGGGCTGACCTGTTCGCTCGACGGAGAGGCCGCGTGTCGCAGCCTGTTTGCCGACGACGCGCTCTGGGTTCCGGCGATCGAGCCGGGCTACGTGCTCGCAAAGGAGATGCGTGCGGCGGCGTCGTCGTACGCGGAGCGCCACGGACACGCTCCACGGATCGCGATCCTTCAGAATCACGGGCTGGTCGTGGCAGCCGACACGGCCGATGAGATCGACCGCCTTCAGCGCCACGTCGTCAGCACGGTGCGTAGCCAGCTGTCGCGCGAGCCTGACATGGGTGTCGACCTGATGGACGCCGAGCTTGGTGCCTGGGTCGGCCGCGCTCGCGATGCGATCTCAGCCGCGATCGACGGAGCGACGGCGGCGGAGGACATCGTGTTCGGCACCTGTCCGGAGATCGCCCGTCGCGTCGAGTCGAGCGCGGCGTTTGCGCCGCTTTCGGGCGCGTTCACGCCCGACCATATCGTTTACTCCGGTAGCGCGCCGCTGTGGATCGACGAGGTGGAGCTTCACGCGACGCTCCCGGCCGCGATCGCTCGGTACCGGGACGAGTGTCGAGCCGACCCGCGGATCATCGCGGTG
>SKVA01000296.1 GCA_007129695.1 Spirochaetaceae bacterium
CCGCGCCGCCCTCCGTGACCGGATCACCGTGCGCGGTGCGCGGGAGCACAATCTCAAGAACATCGACGTGACGCTGCCCCGCGATCGACTGATCGTGATCTCGGGGCTGTCGGGTTCGGGCAAGAGCAGCCTCGCGTTTGATACGATCTTCGCCGAAGGGCAGCGCCGCTACGTCGAGTCGCTGTCGGCCTACGCGCGGCAGTTTCTTGGGCGACTCGACAAACCCGACGTCGACTATATCGAGGGGCTCTCACCGGCTATCAGCATCGAGCAGAAGACCACCAGTCGCAACCCCCGGTCGACCGTCGGAACAGTGACCGAGATCTACGACTACTATCGTCTGTTGTTCGCGCGCATTGGGATCCCGCACGACCCCAAGACCGGAGAGCAGCTCGAGCGCCAGACGGTAGACCAGATCATAGACGCGGTGATGGCGCTCGCTCCCGGATCGCGCGTCACGCTCGCGGCGCCGGTCATCCGCGGCAAGAAGGGCGAGCACCGAAAAGTGCTCGATGATGCAATGAAGGCGGGCTACCGCCGGGCGATCGTCGACGGGGAGCAGGTGTCGCTCGAGGACGGCGTTTCGCTCGAGCGGCACCGGAAACACGACATCGATCTCATCGTCGACCGAATCAAGGTCAGCGACGACGCGCGACGTCGGATCGCCGACAGCGTGGAGACCGCGCTCGAGCTGTCGGGAGGGCTTCTTCGCGTCATCGACGGGGTCGGTAAAGACGCGCGCGTGCTGTCGTTCAGCCAGAACTACGCGTACTCCGACAGCGACCTGTCGTTTCCCGAGCTCGAGCCGCGCCTTTTCTCCTTCAACAATCCGTACGGCGCGTGCCCGGAGTGCTCGGGACTCGGAATACGACTCGACTTCGACCCCGATCTCATCATGCCCGATCGATCGCTGAGCTTCTACGACGGCGGCATCGTTCCGTACAGCCCGAAGGGAGCGTGGAACCGCAGCCGCTTCGAAAGCCTCGCCGACCACTTCAAGATCGACCTCCACGCGCCGCTTGCGCAGCTGCCCAGGCGCGCGCTCGACATCATCCTGTCGGGCAGCGACAGCGAAGTCCGGGTCAAGTACGTCAACAAGAACAAGACCGGATCGTTCGAGTACCAGACGCGGTTCCCGGGTGTACTCGCCGACCTGAAGCGGCGGTACGTCGAAACGACCAGTGAGGGCGTCAAACAGTGGCTCGAGTCGTTCATGAGCCAGCACCTCTGCGATGCGTGTAACGGCAAACGGCTTCGGCCCGAGGCGCTCGCGGTGCTCGTCGGCGGGAAGAGCGTACACGAGCTCAGCGAGATGAGCGTCGCCGAAGCGCACCGGTTCTTCACCGCGCTCGAGCTGTCGACGACCGAATCGCAGATCGTGTCGCAGATCCGAAAGGAGATCGTTTCGCGGCTCGAGTTCATGATCAACGTCGGCCTGCAGTACCTCACGCTCGACCGCAAGGCGTCGACGCTGTCGGGCGGGGAGGCGCAGCGGATCCGGCTCGCGACGCAGATCGGCAGTTCGCTCGTCGGCGTCCTGTACATCCTCGACGAGCCGACGATAGGCCTGCACCAGCGGGACAACGCGCGGCTGATAGAAACGCTCCTGCGATTGCGCGACATCGGCAACACGCTGATCGTCGTCGAGCACGACGAGCAGACGCTGCGAAGCGCCGACTACATCGTCGACCTCGGCCCCGGCGCGGGAGTCGCGGGAGGACGCGTCGTCGCGGCGGGCACCGTCGATGAAGTCCTCGCGAACCCCGACAGCCTCACCGGCCGCTACCTCAGCGGAGCGAGTTCGCTCCCGCTTCGCAGCGAAAGGAGAACCTCGGACCGTGCGCTCGTCGTTCGCGGTGCGCGCGAACACAATCTCAAGGGTATCGACGTGTCGTTCCCGGTCGGAGCGCTCTCGGTAGTCACCGGGGTGTCGGGAAGCGGAAAATCGACGCTCCTGTCCGACATCGTCCACCCTGCGCTCGCAAACCGGCTGAACAACGCGCGCCTGACCGAAAGCGCGTACGACGCGATCGACGGAACCGAGCACTTCGACAAGGTCATCAATATCGATCAGAGCCCGATCGGGCGCACGCCGCGGTCGAATCCGGCGACGTACGTCGGGCTCTACGGGCCGATCCGGGAACTCTACGCATCGCTACCCGAGTCGCGCGCGCGCGGCTACAAGCCGGGCAGGTTCAGCTTCAACGTCAAGGGCGGACGGTGCGAGAACTGCGAAGGCGCCGGAACGATCCGGATCGAAATGCACTTCCTGCCCGACGTCTACGTCACGTGCGATGTGTGCGGTGGCAAGCGGTTCAACCGCGAAACGCTCGACATCCACTATCGCGGCAGAACGATCCACGACGTGCTCGAGCTCACGGTCGAAGAGGCGCTCGAGTTCTTCGCGGCGATTCCCGCGGTGCGGCGCAAGCTCGAGACGCTCCACGCGGTTGGGCTCGAGTACCTGAAGCTCGGGCAGAGCGCGCTCACGCTCTCAGGCGGCGAGGCGCAACGCGTGAAGCTCTCACTCGAACTCTCCAAGCGAGGTACCGGACGGACCGTGTACATCCTCGACGAACCGACCACGGGACTCCACTTCGAAGACGTGAAGAAGCTTCTGGAAGTCATCGGTGAGCTCGTCGATCGAGGCAACACGGTCCTCGTCATCGAGCACAACCTGGACGTGATACTCCAGGCCGATCACGTGGTCGACCTGGGACCCGAAGGCGGCGACGGCGGCGGAACGCTCGTAGCGTCGGGTACACCCGAAGCGGTGGCCCGCTGCCCCGACTCGTTTACCGGCCACTACATCGCCGACGCGATCCGCGAGCGAGGAGCATGAATCGACTCGCGCGCGCGGCGATCCTGACGATCCTCGCCGTGCCCCTGTGGTGTGGCCCGCCCGCCGCCCGCGCCGATGAGGAAGCGCCGACGCTGTTCGATCGCACGATC
>SKVA01000259.1 GCA_007129695.1 Spirochaetaceae bacterium
GACACCAGATCCTGGGTCAGGTGCGGTACCCGATTGAGATAGCGCAGGTGCAGCTCGCGGCCGGGCCCGACGTCCATCCGGGTGATCGCGGTGTTGAAGTGGTAGATCGTCAGATCTGCAGCAGGCAGATGGTCGAGCATCGCCTTCACGAGCGCTTCCATCAAACCGGCGTGGCTCACGAGCGCGATCGGTCCGGGCACCCCGTCGTCGGCCCACCGCCACAACTCCTTCGACACGCGGATCGCCCGTCCCTGACAGGCGGGCCAGTCCTCCTCGCCGGCAGCGGGGTCCCACCAGCCCCCGTCTCCGACGTCGTCGCCGATCACCGCCGTCGGGAACTCGGCTTCGATCTGGCCACGGGTCATACCGGGGTAGCCGACCACGCCGCGATGGTCGCTGTGATGAAGGAAGATTCCGCCGTGCTCGTGGAGATCGGTCCAGACCTGGGGCTGGACGCCGATCGCGTGGCCGATCGTCGTCGCGGTCTCGAGCGAGCGGTGCATCGCGCTGCAGTAGAGCTTCACAATCCCGTAGCCGGACAGCGTCTCTACGCTCGTGTCCTCAGGGTCGCGTCCATGCCGCTGTTCCGGATGCGGCTCGTTCGCCAGGTGGTGCGCGAGCCGATCCGCCTGCCGTCTCCCGAGCTGGGTCAGGTGCGGATCGCAGACGCGGTCGGCCTGATCGCGCAGCGCGTTGTTCGACGACTGCGCGTGCCGAATGATGTAGAGCTCCACGGGTCCTCCTCCGGGGTGTCGGTGCGCAGCCTGGACCGAGGGTCAGACCGGCGCCATCGTTCCCGACCAGATGATCCAGGCGAGCACACTCTTGGCCAGAAGGCTCAAGACTATGTATGTTCGCTCGCCAAACAGATAGTCCCTCCACGGCCCCACCTTCTTGTACTGGAGCACCATGTTGACCGCGAAGATATTGAAGAAGACGAAGAGCGTGGGAACGATCGCGTAGACGAATCCCGGGGGACCCTGCTCGCCGCCGGTCACCGACGCCAGGAAGTACCACGCGATGACGATCCACGGGACGATCCCGGCGACGCACCCGTAGATGAAGCTTGCCCAGCGGACCTTCTCGCGGTTCTCGTTGTCGTCCTCCATCGAGTTGCCAAAGAGGTTCATCGCGGCGTTTACGCCGAACAGCGCGATGAGCGCGGCGAGCTCGTAGATCCCGACCAGGAGCGCGATCACGACGATCATTATCGACGAGGAGAGCGCGTACTCGAAGAAGCGAATCGGGTTCTTGCCCCTCTCAAGGTTGGCAACGTACGGCCTGAAGCCGACTGTCGACAGGTAGAAGTGCGCAACCGCGGACAGGAGCAGGAACACGGCGATGGCCGGTCCGAATCGCACCTCAAGAAAGACCTGCGGGTCCGGAGAGAGCGTGAAGGTCGCCTGGTCGAAGGCCAGGAAACTCGTGTAGACAGGGCGCGTCGAGTCGTTGCTCACGACCCACATGAACACTCCCTGTATCAGGTGCAGGAAGCCCATGATGAGATTGAACCGTCTGAGCCGGGGAAAGCTCGTCTTCTCGAGAGTCATAATTTCCTCCATTGTTTCCAAACCAACTAGTGGAACATACTGCCTCGGTGCGCGGTCGGTCAACGGAATTCCGCACGCCGTCGGTAGCCTCAACCGCCCGAGTACCGACGCACGCGGAGATCGCGTGCACCTGTCGGCGGTGCCGATACCGCGAGCAACGCGCCTCCGGCGATGATCGCGACGCCGACGAGGCTGCCGACCGACGGAGCCCCGCTGTTCGTGACCAGCGGTGTGATGACGAGCGGTAGCGCGACGTACGTCGTCGTGTAGATCGCACCCATCATCGACGCCCGGCACGACCGGAGAAAAGACCACTGGATCATGCCGAAGGCGCCCGCCGCACCCGCGAAGCTGACGATGAAGAGCACCCAGTTCGCGGGCGTCTGCGGCAGGAACGAGCTCGATTCGGCGCCCGCCTGCGAGACACCCTTCACGACGGCTTCGAGCGCGGCGAGCCCGCCGGCGGCGACACCGAAGACCACCTCCCGGGTGACGATGCTCGCCCGGCGGCTCGCGAGCGCCGCCAGTGGAGCCCCGACCATCCAGATGCCCGCGATCGTCAGGACGAGTGCCCTCGACGCGGTGTACAGCGACGGCGCACCGCCGCCGAGCTCGAGCGCGCCGATGACGAGCGTCCCGAGCACGATCACGCCGACGCCGCGCACCTGATTGCGGCTGACCGGCTCGGCGAGCCGCCGGTACGAGTAGAGCAGCAGCGCGATCAGGCCCAGGCCGTACATCGATGTGTAGTACACCGTGGGCGCGAACCGGTTCGCGACGATCACCCACAGCGGGTTGGTGAAGTTCATCGCGATTCCGAGCGCGTAGATCGCACGCGCCGTCGTCCTCGATCCGCTCGCGTGGTCGCGCAGCCGGAGGAGACCGTTCTTCATCACACCCTTGGAGAGATGGATCGTCGAGGTCCCCAGGATGCCGATCAGCATCGCCAGCGCGTGGCCCGCCGTCATCGTCGCGGCTCGACAGCGGGTGCCGACGGCAGCACGAAGCGGTCGGGGTTGGTCGACACGTAGGGTGTCAGGAATCGATCAACGGTCCGCGCAGCGAGCCCGGCGACGGGCACGGCGATCGCGACCTCGAACGCGCCACCGAAGTCGCCGTCCTCGGCGACGTCGAACGCGAGCATGCCGGGATTCGCCTTCACGTACGAGACCAGGATGGGCGGGATAGGCCAACCCTCGCTCGCTGAGCGCGACTGGAGCGCTTCGAACGTCGACTCGACCGGGAAGCCGGACTCGCCCGCCACCAGGTCTGCGACCCACGGGAGGCGGTGTTGTGCGCGTACCAGCTCCTCGGCCGGCGCGTGGTTTCGCAGGAGGTAGCCGACGACCGAGCGCACGGCGCCTTCCGGGAGAGACCGGTAGAGCGATACGTTGCCAA
>SKVA01000446.1 GCA_007129695.1 Spirochaetaceae bacterium
AGTCGAACAAGCAGACGCTCCATCGACTCCTGCTACTCGAGCGCGTGGCCGACTCGCAGTACGCGGATGTCGCGGCGATGTTCGGAAAGGAGGATCTCGACGACGCGGACATCGAGCGCGTGCGCGAGGCGATCAGCGCAACCGGGGTGATCGACACGCTCGATGCGCGAATCGCGGAGCTGCGCGTGCGCGCGAACGCGCTGATCGGCGCTCTGGACGGACTGACGCCCCGGGGATACGACCTGCTCATGGCGATAGACCGCTACAACGCCGACCGAACGGTCTGACCGGCGGCCACGACGTCGCGGAAGTAGCGATGGATCCGCAGATCGGTGGTCATCTCCGGATGGAACGTCGCGGCAAGAATCGCCCCCGCCTGAACCAGAACCGGGTGCCCTTCGAACGACATCAGAACGCGCACCGACTCCCCGGTACGGACGATCATCGGAGCGCGGATGAAGACCCCCCTCACCGGCAGGTCGACGTCAGTGGCTTCGGAGCTATCGCAGTCGCGTAGACCGAGATCCGACCATTCGGGCGATACGGCCAGATCGGCCTCGAAACTGTCGACCTGTCGGCCGTACGCGTTCCGCCGGACCGTGATATCAAGGCCACCGATCCGTGGCTGCGTCGAGTTCGCGATGTCGTCTGCCAGCAGAATCGTGCCGGCGCACGTCGCGAAGACGGGCAGGCCATCGCGGATCCGGTCGCGCAGCGCCGTGAGCATCCCGAACCGGTCGAGGAGCATCCCGATCGTTGTGCTCTCACCCCCAGGGATGACCACCGCGTCGACCCGACCGAGCGCCGGTAGCGTGCGCACCGGCTCCACGGTTGCGCCGACCGACGCGAGCCGGTCGATATGGCGCTGGAAGTCGCCCTGGAACGAGATGACGCCGATCGTCACGGGCCGGCTTACCAGCCGCGTCCGGCGATCCGCTGCTGTCCGTCCATCGTCGACACGTTGATGCCAACCATCGCTTCGCCCAGGCCGGCTGAGATTTCCGCGAGTGCCTTCGGATCGTCGTAGTGCGCGACCGCATCGACGATCGCGCGCGCACGACGGGCCGGATCGCCCGACTTGAAGATGCCGGAACCGACGAAGACCGCCTCGGCGCCGAGCTGTATCATCAGCGCGGCATCGGCAGGCGTCGCGACGCCACCCGCGGAGAAGTTTGGAACGGGGAGCTTGCCGGTCTCGGCGATTTCGACGATCAGGTCGTACGGCGCGCCGAGCTCCTTCGCTACGGTCATGAGTTCTTCCGGCGGAAGGCTTCCGAGCCGCCTGATTTCGTCGGTGACGGTGCGCAGGTGGCGAACCGCCTCTACCACGTCGCCGGTACCCGCCTCGCCCTTGGTTCTGATCATCGCCGCACCTTCGCCGATCCGACGAAGCGCCTCGCCCAGGTCGCGACATCCACAGACGAAGGGCGCCTTGAACGAGTGTTTGAGCACGTGGAACCGGTCGTCGGCCGGGGTGAGGACTTCGCTCTCATCGATGAAGTCGACGCCGAGCGCCTCAAGGATCTGCGCTTCGACGAAGTGGCCGATCCGGCACTTCGCCATCACGGGGATCGTCACCGCGTCCTGGATGCCCTTGATCATGTCGGGATCCGACATCCGCGCGACTCCGCCGTGTGCCCGGATATCCGCCGGCACGCGCTCGAGCGCCATCACGGCCTGCGCGCCGGCCTCCGCGGCGATCTTCGCCTGTTCGGGCGTCACGACGTCCATGATGACGCCACCCTTCAGCATCTCCGCCAGACCAACCTTGGTCCGCCAGGTCGCCGGTTGGCGCTGGCTCCACAGTGCTTCACTCATGGATGAAAGGTAGTTTGCACGTCTATCGCGAGTCAACAGATGGACCGGGCGCCGGGGCGCTTTCAGCGATCGCGTCGCCTCTGGTACAATGGGGCATGCTCTCCGAACGGATACGGGCGGTCACAGAGTCGATTCGCGAAGCCACCGCACGCGCGGGCCGACCCGATGGATCGGTCAGACTGCTCGCGGTGACCAAGAGCCACCCCGCCGACACCGTTCACGAAGCGCTCGACAACGGCCTCGCGGTGCTCGGTGAAAACCGGGTGCAGGAGGCGGTCGCGAAGTTCGAGCCGCTTCGCGCCGCGCGGGAACGGCATCCCGCGTTCGAGCTCCACCTGATCGGCCACCTCCAGAGCAACAAGGCGGCGAAGGTGCCCGGCCTGTTCGACTGGGTGCAGAGCGTTGATTCGATCGCGCTCGCCGAGGCGCTGTCGCGCCGATGCGAGCAGGCGGGTGTCACGATCGACGTGCTCGTGCAGTTCAACAGCAGTGGCGAACAGACCAAGTCAGGCTACGCCGACCCTGAGGCTCTTGTCGATGACGCGGCCGCCATCGCGTCGCTCGGATCGCTGCGGCTGCGCGGTGTCATGACGATCGGGCCGTTCACGGACGACACCGCACGCATCGCGTCGGCATTCGCACGCACGCGCGCGCTCTACAATCGGATCGCCTCCGCTCTCCCGGACGCGCCAATCGATACGCTGTCGATGGGCATGTCGGACGATTTCGCGATCGCGATCGCGGAGGGCAGCACGCTCGTCCGCATCGGAAGCGCGCTGTTCGGGGCACGCTCATGAGATCGCGCCGTTCGCTTCGCGTCGCGGTGTGCGCGATCTGGATGATCGTCGGCTGTGCCGTCGTTGTGACCGGACAACAACGACCCGCCGATTCGACAGCGGGGGAGCCCTACGAAGATGAAGAGTTCCCGCGCTGGGCGCTCGATCTCAGACGCGCAGAGGTCGTCGCGTTCGGTTCGTTGCCGCTCACGCTCCTCGCGAGCCGACTGGTATACGCGATCGGCCGTTACGCGATCGCAAGCGTACGCGCCGGCGGAAGCGACCCCGCGTACCTGCCACCAGCGTTCGCACCGCCGGGCGCGGTGCCGTTTGCTCGCACCGACGGGGTACGCA
>SKVA01000343.1 GCA_007129695.1 Spirochaetaceae bacterium
ATGGTGGTATCGGCCAGGAAGGCATCCATGAAGAGCTCCGGCGGCACCGCATTCGGAAACGTACTCGACCGCTCGTAGCCGTGCGCCCGGATGTGCCTGCCATAGACATCGTCCGAGTTGCTGCCCTTCTCGCCCTCTATCTGCTGCCGGACGTGGAACGACTCCGGAACCGGTCCGAAGTGGGTCTTGCCGACCATGATGTTCCGATAGCCGACCTCGGCCAGCGCATCGGTGAACACCGGCATACCCGGGCGTCGCGCGATCCCATTCTCGATGCACCCGTGGATCGGGGTGTGATAGCCCGTCAGCAGGCTCGTACGAGCGGGCATGCAGACTGGCGACGCCGTATGGCCCTGGTCGAAGAGCACACCCTCGGCGGCGAGTCGATCGATACCGGGCGATACCGCGTGCTGCGCGCCCATGCACGCGAGCGTGTCGCAGCGCTGGGTGTCGGTTGTGATGAGTAGAATGTTCGGACGATGCATGCGTGTCGACCTCAATCCGATATCCCCTCGCGCGCGGGCACGTCCCACGGCTCGAACTCTTCGAGGCCGACGCGGACGCGGTACGCCTCCCACTCGGCGGCGAGTTCGGCGACGATGTCCGGATGCTTCTGTGCGACGTCGTCGAGCTCGGTCCGGTCGACCGCGAGGTTGTAGAGCTCCCAGCGGAGTGGCTCCGTGGTGCGCTTGCCCCAGACGATCTTCCAGTCGCCGCGGATCACCGCACGCGCCTGCTGGTGCGAGAAGAAGATCGTTCGATCGGGGAGCGGCGTACCGGTCATCGCCGGGAGGAGGCTCACGCCCTCTTCGGCCGGGATCGTGTGGCCGCCACGCTCGGACGGGTACGCCGCGCCGGCCGCGTCGCGGAGCGTCGGCATCACGTCGACGATGTGCGTTCTCCCGCGGACGACGCCGTCGCGGATCCCGTCGCCGCCCCCGGCCGGGATGCGCGCGGGCCAGTGCGCGATGAGCGGCGCGCACACGCCGCCTTCGTGCGTGAAGTGCTTGTACATTCGAAACGGCGTGTTGCCCAGGTTCGCCCACGCGCTGCCGTACGAGTGGTAGGTCCCGCGACCGCCCATCCGGTCAAGGTCGGCACCGGTGTGCAGGTGCGTGACACCCTTCCGTGAGAACTCGTCGAATCCGAACGGTCCCCACTCGTAGCACGCGCCGTTGTCGCTCGTCAACATAATGAGCGTGTTGTCGAAGTCGCCGGTCGCTTTCAGGTGCTCGATGATCGCTCCGACCCCGTCGTCGACGCGCTCGACCATCGCGGCGAAGATCGCCATACGCCGCGCCAGGTCGCGCCGACGCTCCTCGGGCAGCGACTCCCACGCGGGGTTCGGGCGACCGGGGTAGCCGTTCGCGACCGCGTCTTCGTCCACGGGCACCATCGATCGATCGCTCAGCTTCCACGACGCCGGATCGACGAGCCCGGAATCGATCATCCGCTTGTACCGCTCTGCGCGCAGCGCGTCCCAGCCGGCGAGATACGTGTCGTAGTAGCGGTCCACGTCCTCCTTCGCCGCCTGGAGCGGAAAGTGCGGCGACGAGTGCGACAGGTAGAGCATCCACGGCTGACCGCTTCGCTGGCCCTGGCGGATGAACTCCATCGCGTACTCGTTGAAGACGTCGGTCGCGTAGAACTCGTTCGCGGGGGGATCGACCTCCTTTCGGCGTCCGGCGGGGAGCCGCTCGTAGTAGCCGGCGTCGTACTGATCGTGCGAGTGGTCCATCGTGTACCCGTAGAACTCGTCGAATCCGCGATCGACCGGACCGGTCGCCGAGTGCATGTGCCACTTGCCCGAGAAGTAGCACCGGTATCCGGCCGGCTTCAGCACCTCAGCGAGCGTGACGCAGTCGTCGCGCAGGCGCCCGAGGTGCGCGGGGCCTTTCGTCGGATGCGGCTGCTTGCTCACGAAGTCGGCGATTCCCGCCTGCGGCGGGTAGAGCCCGGTCATCAGCGACGCGCGGCTCGGACAGCAGCGCGCCGAGTTGTGCATCCCTTCGAACCGCACGCCGCCGCGCGCGAGTGAGTCGATGTTCGGCGTTCTGATCTCACCGCCGTAGCAGCCCAGATCGGAGTAGCCCAGATCGTCGAGGAGCACGAAAACGATGTTCGGTTGTGCGGTCTTGCTCGGCATGGTCAGTTCTCCTTTAACGTCACGGACAATTGCCGCGGATCCGCTGGATCTCTTCCCAGTCGATGACCCCGGTGCGATCCGCGTACGCGTCGTACGAGCGCATCATGGCCGCCGCGCGATCGGGTTCCCGCGTCGACAGATCGTCGAGTTCGGTCGGGTCGACGGCTGTGTCGTAGAGCTCCCACGGCCCGACCCTGCACCCGGCGCCAACACGCCGGTCGCGTCGGAAGCCGTGCGCGTCGGCGTAGTACGACACGAGCTTCCACCGCCCGTCGCGTACCGCCCGGTTGCCTTCATGCTCCCAGAAGATCGGGTCGGGGTTCTCGCCGCGCGGGGCGGCAAGGACCGGTGCGAAGCTCGAGCCTTCGAGCGCCTGAACCTGCCGTCCGTGGTGATCGGCCGGATACTCAAGCCCGGCGACCTCGAGACACGTGGCCATGATGTCCTTGACGTGCGCCGCGTAGTCTCGCTCGATCCGCGACGCGGAAATGCCGGCGGGCCAGTGCGCTATCATCGGCGTGTTGATGCCGCCTTCGTGCGCGAAGTGCTTGAAGAGGCGAAACGGCGTATTGCTCGCGTTCGCCCACGGGAGCCACACGCCGGTCGACGACTCTTCGGGACCGGGCGGTATGTCGGGTTCGGTGTTGAACGACTCAGCGCACGCTCCGTTGTCGTCGAGGAACATGATGAGCGTGTTGTCGAACTGCCCGGTGCGCTCGAGCGACTCGACGACGCGCGCAAGCCCCTGGTCGACCCGGTCGACCATCGCCGCGTACACCGCCATCCGCAGATCCCA
>SKVA01000332.1 GCA_007129695.1 Spirochaetaceae bacterium
AGAAGCCGCTGCGGTGCGTCCGCCAGAAATCGAGGTCGTGGAGCAGCGGGTACGACTCGAGCGACGTGAACTCATCGGTTTCCAGAAGCGGCTGGAAGTGCGCCTTCCCGACCAGGGCCGACCGTACGCCACCCGCGAACAGCGCGTCGTTGATCGTCGGACGATCCTCAGAGAGCTTCGTGCCGAGGCTGTACGCGCCGTGCTGACTCGGGTACTGCCCGGTGAGCCAGCTCGCGCGGGTGGGCGTGCACGTCGGGTTGGGCGTGTACGCGCGATGGAAGGTCGTACCCTGCGATACGAGCCGGTCGAGATTGGGGGTGCGAACCTCGGGGTTCCGGTACCCCATGGCCATGTAGTGCTGCTGGTCGGTCGAAATGAACAGAACGTTGCGTGAAGTGGTATCCATCCGTCAATGCTACCACCGTGGGTCGAGCGGGTCTACCGCGCGCGGACTTCTTCGATCACGACCGACTCGATCGTCACATCGACGGTCGACAGCCCCAGATCGAAGACGAGCCGGGCGTTGCGATCGGTCGCCGCACCCATCGTGAACGTGAACGTCTGCTCGCTACGGTCGGGAGAGAACGCGACCGCCGTATACCCCGAGTACGCGTCCCACGGCGCCGATGCGCGCCCGATGTACGCGGTCGCGGTTCGCTCAACCGGAGACGTGCCGACGAACCTGACGCGGTACGCGGTGCCGCGCTCAAGCGCGACGCCCGGCTTGACGAGCTGGACGTGCCAGTTCTCCGATCCGCCGCGCGCGATCGCGACCGAAAGCGCGCCTCCGCCCGACAGCCGCGCGGTCGCCCCGCCCTGCGTCCCGAGCGTCCATCCGTCGGTGCCGCGCGCGAAGTCGCTGCGATAGCGCTCGACCGCGTCGACGGCGATCGGCTCGCTCATCGGATCGTGGAGGAGCGCGTCGACGAGCTCCTGGACGTACGCGCGGCGCGACGGGGAGTAGATGCCGAATCCGGCGGAGAACTCCCAGTACGCCCAGCTCCACCCCTGCTCTTCGAACCAGCGCGCCAGAAAGCGCGTCCACCGTACCCTCGACTCCAGATCGGCGGTGCTGTACGCGCCGAACTCGCCGACGTGGATCGGCAGATCGTGCCGCGCGGCGAAGGCACGTGTCACGCGGAACTCGCTTTCGATGCTCTCGCGCTCGGCATCCGTGTCGTTCCACGTCGTGCCGAGCCACGCGTTCGACTGCGACCCGACCCAGTCGGCGCCCTGGTGCGTGAAGGAGAACGGGTTGTAGTAGTGCACCGTCAGGATGATGTTGGGATCGGCCGGTGGCCGCAGCCGCGGCACCGCGCCGAGCCCGCCGTATTCGGCGGTACCGAGCAGCACCTGCCGCGTCGGATTCGTGCGCCGGATCTCGGCGAGCGCGTCGGCGAAGAAGTCGTTCCACATCGTCGCGCTGAGATTCCCGTGCGGCTCGTTCAATACTTCGAACAGGAGCTCATCGGGGTAGTCGGCGAACGCCGCGGCGATCTGCCGCCACTGCGCAAGGAACCGGTCGCGCTGTCCGCGCGGGTCGGCGAAGAGCGCGTCGTGGTGGTGCATGTTGAGGACGACCAGGAGCCCCTCACCCATCGCTTCGTCGACGACCTCGCGGATGCGGCTCATGAAGGTCGGCGTGATCGTGTACGGCGGCGTGGTCATCGTGCGCGCCGGGGTCTCCCACCGGACCGGAATGCGCACGTGGTCGAACCCCAGGTCGGCGATCATCCGGAAGTAGCCCGACCTCCACGGATTGCCCCACGCCGCCTCCGACGGCGCCTCGAACATGTTGCCCATGTTGATCCCGCGCCCGAGCCGCGCGTTCATCGCGTGCGCCCCGCTGCGGTCGACGGCGTGGAGGGGTAGCAGGACGGTCCCCGTCCCGAGCACAACGAGCAGCGCGCCCGTCACAAGGCGTGTAGTTCGTCGTCGGGCCATCACGATCGCTCCATCGGCAGTGCGACCGGCGTGTTCCCCGCTGCGGCGGAGGCGCGGATCGCGAGGATGATCTCCTGATCCAGACGCGCCTGCTCGCCGCCGTAGCTTGGGGCGCTCCCAGACCGCACGGCGTCGACCAGGCTTTTGATGCAGCCTGCCACGCCGATCTCGTCGTCGTGCCATTCGGGATTGCGGCCGCCCTCGGCCTGGCCGAAGGGGTTGCGCCACTCGATCGTCGGGTGCTCCGGGTCGCCGGTGATCGCGCGCATCAGCGTGAGAGCGCCGCCGTCGCACCGCTCGAGCTCGCGCTGCACCGTGATCGCGACCGGGCCGTGGCCGTCGGGTCCGATGCGAGTGAGCTCGCAGACCGGTTCGTTGAACGTGCCGTGCATTACGCCCATTCCACGCTCGGCGTAGAAGCGGCTGCCGCGGAACCAGCGCAAGCCGCTGTCGTAGCCGACGCTCGTCCAGTGGAAGATCCCCACCCTGCCGTCTTCGAACTCGACGATGGCGTGCTCCTGCGTCTCTTTCCGCTCGGCGGTCTTGCCCGAGATCATCGCGTAGTGCGACGCGAGCGGGTAGTCGTGGACCGACCCGACGACGCGGACCGGCTTCGCGTCGAAGCCCAGGTAGCTGCGCATCACGCTCACGCCGTGGTAGCCGTGCCCGACGAAGTCGTTGAACGAAGAGTAGACTCGGCCAAAAACCCCGGTTTCGATCAGCGCGAGCTTGAGCTGCTCGAGCGGCCGCCGGTGGAACTGCTCGGCCACCTCGACGTGGACGCCGTTCGCCGCGGCGACGCGGATGATTTCGTCGGCCTCCGACAGGTCGTGAGCGATCGGCGTCTCGGTCAGGATGTGGAAGCCGTTCGACACGGCTTCCAGGCCGACCGCGCCGTTCGCTCCGTAGCTCACCGCGACAATGCCCGCGACCGCGCCGGTCTCGCGCTTCAGCCGCTCCATGCTCGTGAACCACGGGACGCCGAGCTCTTCGCCC
>SKVA01000216.1 GCA_007129695.1 Spirochaetaceae bacterium
AGTTGCGAATGTTCTCGTGACGCATAGGAGTGGCTCAATATAGTTCAACGCGAATCACGAGTCCAGAATACGCCGCAGGTGCGCCACGAGAGTCTCGGGATCGACGGGCTTACGAATGATGGAATCGCCAAGCTCGTCTATCTCACGATCGGTCAGCTGACCCTCGGGATACGCCGATATGTAGAGCGCCCTGCCGTCAAAGCCGCCCGCGCGCAGACGTTCGACTAGCCGGACACCATTCATCAGGGGCATCGCGATGTCGCTTATCACCACGTCGATCGGTTCGGACCGCGACTCCATGAACAGCAACGCTTCTCCGGGATTCGACGCGCCGATCACGGTGTACCCCCTCCGGCTGAGCACCCGCTCAAGAAGCTCCCGTAGCGGCTCTTCGTCTTCGACGATCAGGACCGTCTCGGTTCCGTCGCCCGGCGCTTCACCGGTCGGTTCATCCATGCTCGCAAGCGGCCTCCCCGTATACGTCGGCAGGTAAACCAGAAACGCGGTCCCGCGCCCCGGTTCGGTGTCCACATCGATGAACCCGCCCGACTGCGTGACGATTCCGTACACCGTGCTCAGCCCGAGGCCTGTGCCTTCTCCGGGGCTCTTTGTCGTGTAAAACGGCTCGAAGATCCGCTCGGCTACGTCGGCGGTCATTCCGCACCCACGATCGCGGACCATCAGCATCACGAACCCCCGGTCGACGACGCCTGCAGGTCGTCGCGGATCGTCGGGGTCGATCGTCTGAGATTCGGTACGGATCGAGATCGCGCCGCCATCGGGCATCGCGTCACGCGCGTTGACGACCAGGTTCATCAGCACCTGTTCGATCTGGCTCGGGTCGGCATACACCACCGACGGGTCGGCTATCAGATCGACGCGAAGCGACACATCGTCGCCGACGAGGCGCAACAGCATCTTCTGCATATCCGCAACTACATCGTTGATGCTCACCGCGCGTCGCTCCATCTTCTGATGGCGACTGAACGCGAGCAGTTGTCGCGTCAGCGACGCCGAACGCAGCGCCGCCTTCTGGATCCCGTCGATGTCCTCGAGCAGCGCTGCGCGCTCAGACGCGTCGATGGTGGATGCCTGCGCGAGACTACCGACCTCGTCGCGAAGCAACCTGGTGTACCCAAGGATCACGGTCAGAAGGTTGTTGAAGTCGTGCGCTATCCCGCCGGTCAGCCGCCCGATCGCCTCCAGCTTCTGCGCGCGACGAAGCTGGTCCTCGCGCTCGCGCAGCTCGCGCACTGCCTCTTCCATCGAGTGGCGATAGAGCGATATCACGATCGCGCTACGCAGCTCGCGCGCATCGACGGGCTTGAGGATGAACGCGAACGGCTGGGCGAGCTTCGCACGCTGCAACGTCGCCTCATCACCGTAGGCGGTCAGCAGAATAACCGGAAGACCGAACCGTGCCTTTACTAGCTGGGCAGTTTCTACGCCGTCGAGTTCGCCGCGCAGTCGAATATCGAGCAGGACGATGTCGGCCGGCGCATCGGCAAGGCCTGTCAGGGCCTGTTCACCGGACGGATAGATCCCGACGACGTCGTACCCGCTAGACCGAAGCTGCGCGCTGATATCGAGCGCGACGATGCTCTCATCTTCGACGATCGCGACCCGGTTCTGCTCCATCGCCCCCCCACCCCGGCTAGAGGAAGTTGTCCCGTTCGACGTACGCCGGTATCTGGATACTCGTGCGCAGAAACCCCTGCGTGCGTTTGTTGATCAGCATCCGAAGAAACGCGACTTCGATCGATCGATCGTACTCGAATCCGGTCTCTGTAAACGTGTCTCCGACCGTTATCCCCGTCTCGTCGGCGACGCTCCCCCGAAACACTCGGGTGACCGAGTAGCTCGGCCGAAACAGAAGCTGACCCGTACGCTCAACCTGCATCCCGAAAAGAGCGGGATAGACGCGCTCACGCAGATCACGATCGAGCGCAACAGCAACGGGGTTCTGCGGGCGCTCCCCCAGGACGGCGAACCCTTCGATCCGTTCGCCGTCGCGCAACCATTCGACGCTCATGAACGAATCAGGAGCGCGGCGCAACAGCACCGACTGGGCGGCCGCGACCCGCGACACCTCCCAACCGTTCATCCGCGAGATCGTATCGCCGACCTCGAGCCCGGCCTGAGCCGCCGGTGAGCCGAGCGCGACGTAGGTGACCTCGAGCCCGCCCGAGGCGGGTTCGACCGCGACGCCAAGCCACGGATGCGCTACCGGGCCATCGTCGAACAGGTTCCGCAGGAACGTCGTCACCCAGAACGCCGGAATAGCGAAGTTCACTCCGTCAAACTGAGGGATGCCGGCGAAGACCACGCCGACCAGTCGCCCGTGGTCATCGATCAATGGGCCGCCCGAGTTACCGGGGTTGATCGGCACGTCGACCTGCATCGCGTCTCCAAGCTGGAGAAACCTTCGTCCGGTAGCAGAGATGATACCCGAGGTAATGGTGTTTTCGAGCCCGCCCGGAGAGCCAATCGCGACGATCCGTGTGCCGGGATCGAGCACGCGGGTATCGGTGAACGAAAACACGTACGGTGCGTCGACCTCGATCTTCAGGAGTGCGATATCGAACGCTCGACTGTGCCCCACTACGCGCGCTGGAATCCGCGCGACCGGATCGCTCGCAAGCCGTACAAACACACGCGAGTATCCACGATACTCGGGATCAACCTCGCTCTGTACAACGTGATAGTTCGTGACGATGTACCCGCGCGGATCAACGAAGAACCCGCTTCCGACTACCCGATCGGGCATGCCGACACCGCCGACGATCCGCAGACCGCGGTCAACCCAGATCGTCACGACTCCTTCGCTCATCCTGACCGGTCCGGGGCGCTCGGAGGCGAAGTCCATGATCTGCGGGTTCGCGCGTGCCCAGTCTTGATTCGCTTCGCCGAGCAGTGCGATCGCGTACCGATTATTGAGCCGGACGGCGATATCTGCAGCGGTCGACAGCTGTTCGTCGGTCAACGACGAGAGCCGTGGTACCGAGATAAGCGTAGCGAGCGCGATCGGCAGGTTACCATCGGCGAGCAGGGACTCCGCGTCGCCGGCGATCAGACTGGTGAGCAGGTCGTCATTCTGCTCGACCTCGCCTAGTACCACAAGATTCCTGTAGTGACGAACTGCTTCGGAGTATCGCTTGTCCTCAAGCGCGGATTGATAGAGGTCTTGGACGATGGCGACCGCGCTGCTCCTGAAATCCGCCAGCTCGGACGCGGGCAGGACGCGCTCGCGCTCGAGCGGACCAAGCCGCGGGATCACATCCTGGGGACGCCGTTCCACGATCGCGGTCGCGAGTTCGTTGCGCACGCGTTCCGGATGCGACTCGACCAGCGACCGCTCGACGGAGACGCACCCGACCATCGCCATCACAAGATGCGCGGCAAGCGCCACGCGAACTATCCTCAACGGTTTACTCCTGCAAGCGGAAAGCTCCGCAGCACAGCACCGCGCCATTCACGATACTCCCGGACATCGATTCGGCCATCGCCGTCAAGGTCCCAGTCGACGAAAGCGGACTCGTCGACGCCGTAGAAGACATCGGGCTCATCGTCGCCTGTGGAGTCGATCGCCAGAGCGACTAGCTCGCCATCACGGTACCCTTCGGTCACATCGAACCGTCCGTCAAAGCTGGTGTCGCGCACCGCGCTGACCGGTACGCCGCGTACGGCCATCAGAAGATGATCCCAGGTCCCGTCGCCGTTAGAGTCACGCGCAATGAACGATACCTCCCCCGACTCAAGAAATCGGCGTTCCAGAGTGCCGTCACGCCGAATATCGTCGACGTGAGTGGCGTTGCGTTCGAGCTCACTCTGCACCGGAACAGACACGCCGTCGCGCACAGACAACCCTGAGAGAACCGTCGGCCCGCCTTCGGGGAGATCCTGCACGATTCGCAGTGCCAGCGATCGGGGCCGCAGCACGAAGTGCCGCTCACCATCGGGGAGCCGAATACGCACCGACTCAACGAAGGGATAGAGCCCGTAGCGAACCGTCCGCGCAACGACCTCATCGATCACCTCAAACGTGTCGACTTCGCCGGCGCGGAACGTGATGCGTTGATCGATCACTCCATCCTGACGCAGATCGCGCTCGAACACGACTATCCGCCCGTCTTCCACGACGACTCGATCCTCCCAGAAACCATCGCGATCGGTATCGCGCATAGCCACACCGCGAAACCCCATCGCCGCGTCGGACAGTCGAGCGGCCGCATCGGTACTCGCGCCCACAACAGCATTCACCGCGTCGAGCGACGTGAAACCATCGAGCGCGACGAACAGGTCTACCGCAGCAGCGTGATCATCGCCGAGTAGTACCGTAGCGATCAACGGATCCTGGCCGCCCGCATCGAGATATCGGTCCACCGCCCATCGCCGTTCAGCCGCGTTCGGTGCGATCAGCGCGTACTCGAGCAACAGCCGCGTAAGCGACGAGTCGGCGCGTTCAGATCCTCCGACGCGATCCACTATCATCCCCGGCTGCCGTTCGTCGCGGGGGAGCCGAACGAAACGCTCGACCTCCCGCCGGTGATCGAGCGTTGCTGCTGTCTCGAGCGACAATCGCAGCAGGAACAGCTCCGGATCGTTCGGATTACGATCGCGCGCCGCGTCGAGCGCGCGGCGCGCGGCAGCGGTCTGTTGCTGGCCGATCAACGCGCGGACGAGCTCGCGGTCGTTGGCAGCCCTCGTCGACGATGCGGTCCGCGGCGTGAAGCGAGCCTGTGAGAGCGCATCGGCTGCCAGGGCGTGCCGGGAAGTCCGGTTGAGCAGCGACCCGTACAGTGTGAGCGCCTGCAGCCGTTCGTACGCGCCGAACGTATCGCTACGCAGCGCGGACCGGACCAGTTCGATCGCGCCTGCGGTGGTATCCTGCCGCTCGGAGGCAATGAGCGCGCTCAGGAAGAGCAGGTCGGAGCTCGATCGCGCGAACTCGAACGCCGGCTCGAGCAGGTGCGTCGCACGCTCAGAGTCGCCGTCAACGTACGCACGATGCGCCGCATCGACGTAGAGCCGGGCTATCGCGGGGCTCGGGTCCGCGCTCAGAGAGCCACCGCAGATGAACACCAGAACACAGAGGATCGCAAGCGCGACGGCTTTGGTACCTTGAGTCATGACGAGTGGTCTGAATCCGAACGATCCGCCGCGCTGTCATCGGTCGAGCGGAGGTCCATCGCGTCGGCGCGTTCGGGAAGGCCCAGGAGGGAACGAACCTCCGCGTCGGTGAGCGTCTCGCGTTCAAGAAGCGCATCGGTGAGCCGCTCGAGCTCTCCGCGGTGTTCGTGGAGAATCCGTTCTGCGTCGCCAAATGCATCGGTAGCGATCGCCTGTATCGCCGCGTCGATCTCGCGAGCCTTCTCTTCGGAATAGCCCTTGTGCTGCGCGATCTCCTTGCCCAGGAAGATCGGCTGGTCCTCTTGCCCGTACGCGATAGGCCCGAGAGAGCTCATCCCCCACTCGGTGACCATCCGTCGGGCAAGCTCGGTCGCCTGCGCAAGGTCGGCCTGCGTCCCGGTGGTGGTCTCAGCGTAGAACATGAGCTCGGCGATGTACCCGCCGTACGCGATCTTGATTCGGTCGGTGAGCCATCCCTTTCCGTGCGAGTAGGTGTCCTTCTCCGGAAGCGAGAACGCGACGCCGAGCGCTCGTCCCCGGGGGACGATCGTCACCTTGTGCAGCGGATCGGCATGCGCCAGGTAGTAATGCAACAGCGCGTGCCCAGCCTCGTGACACGCGGTCTTCCGCTTTTCCTCATCGGTGAAGACGCGCGACCGACGCGCAACACCCATCATGATCTTGTCTCTTGCCTCTTCGAAGTCGTCCATCTGGACGAGCTCGCGATTCGCGCGGGCGGCGTACAGAGCGGCTTCGTTGACCAGATTCGCGATGTCTGCGCCCGAGCAGCCAGGCGTAGCGCGCGCGATTCGCGACAGATCGACCTGCGGCGACAGCGGCACTTTCGCCGTATGAATCCGCAGAATCGCGGCGCGCTCGGCGTTGTCGGGCATATCGACCACGACCTGACGGTCGAAGCGTCCGGGCCGCAAGAGTGCGGGATCGAGCACATCGGCGCGGTTGGTCGCGGCAAGGATAATGACGCCATCCTTCGTGTCGAACCCGTCCATTTCAACGAGCATCTGGTTGAGCGTCTGCTCACGCTCGTCGTGACCACCACCGTACCCGGCGCCCCGCGTGCGGCCGACGGCGTCGAGCTCGTCGATGAACAGGATGCACGGCGCTGCTTTTCGGCCCTGTTCGAACAGGTCACGGACGCGGCTTGCTCCGACCCCGACGAACATTTCGACGAAGTCGGATCCCGACATGTGGAAGAAGGGCACGCCCGCCTCACCAGCGCACGCCTTGGCAAGGAGCGTCTTTCCGGTTCCGGGCAGCCCGACCAGCAGCACTCCTTTCGGGATCCTCGCGCCCATCCGCGTGAACTTGGCGGGATTCTTCAGAAACTCGACGACCTCTTGCAGCTCGTACTTCGCTTCGACCTGACCGGCAACGTCGGCGAACACGATGCGCTTGCCGTCGTCGGCGTACTTGCGCGCGCGGCTCTTGCCGAACGCGAAGGCCTTGTTACCGCTGCCCTGCATCTGGCGCATCATGAACCAGATCAGGAAGATTCCGATCACCCATGGGAACAGATTCAGCAGAAGCTGCCAGGTCGGGATCGTGCCACGTCTCCCGGTGGTTGGGACGTTCTGCTCGCGAAGGGTTCGGATAAGCTGATCATCGAAGTACGGAATGCGCGTCTGGAAGACGGAGGTCTCACCAAACGTTCCACGCATGCGTCCACGGATCTCGCTCTGGTCGATGATGGTGACCGATTCGATGCGTCCCTGTGCAACGTGATTCAGAAAGTCCGAGTACGAGATCTCGGTCGCAAGCTGCCGGCCAGGCGACGACACGAGCAGCACGAAGATGCCGAACACCGCGGCAAGGAGCACGAGCGCGAAGCGATTATTGCGGAAGTTGAAGTTGAATGGCCCCCGATTTCCGCCGTCGTTCTTCTGATCGTCACCCATAATGCAGCCGTCGACCTCGCTTACCGAAGATACCGAGTTTCGCCACCCCCGACAACACGGCCGAACGTCAGCCGGTTGCCGGCAAATGCGATCGTCATCCCGCGTCCGCGGATAACGAGCCTGGGCCGATCGGGCGCCTGGCCAAGCAGCGGAGCGAAAAAAGCGCGTGACGGCCGATCGCGACGCGACAGGAACCCGGCGTCGGCGAGCACCGAGTAGAGCAGGTGCAGCCTCATCTCCGCGGTCGCCGAGTAGAACGCACGCGCATCGACGACTACCAGATCGTCGCGAACGACAACGTCGATCGCCGCGGCCCACGCGTCGAGCCTCCGTCGCTCGGCCGCGGCCGCCCGAGCGAGCACGAGCAGGTCCGACCTTACCGCCGGCCACTCGCCCTCAACACCCGGCAGTACATCGCGCCGGACATAGTTTCGGCGGTGGACCGGATCCGCGTTCGACGCGTCGCTACACCATCCGATGCCGCGTTCGCGAAGAAACAGCCGTAGCGCGCCGCCGGTCACGCCGAGCAACGGACGAACGATCTCGACCGGAGGATCGGGACCGAGGAGGCGACGATCAGGAATCCCCGACAGCGGCGCGAGCGCATCGGACTGCAGGAGTCGCATCGCAACGGTTTCGACCTGATCATCGACGGTGTGCGCGGTCCACAGGTTGGTCGCGCCCGTATGCTCACACACACGGCGTAGAAAACCGTACCGTGCCGACCGCAGCTGCGCCTCCAACCCGCCACGCCGGCGCACGGGCACGGCGGTGTCGGCCGCAAGATTGCCTACGACAACGGCAACGCCCAGGCGATCGGCGAGCGAGCGAACCGCGGCCTCTTCGCCCCGATGCACATCCGGGTGGCGGACCGAGTGGTTCAGATGGGCCAGGAGCAGGTGCGGACGGCCGCAACGAGCATCACGCACTTCGGCAGCGGCGACCGCCAACGCGGTACTGTCGCCCCCGCCGGAGACGGCAATGACCACCCGATCCCCGCAGCGCGCCGCGGCGGCATCGACGGCAGCGATGACGTCATGCTCGCCGGTTGACCGCATTCATCACGTCCGACGGTGAGGTATCGAGCAGCATGTCGATCGCGACGACCGCCCGCGCGATCGCCTCACCGATCGCCTCACGCTCTAAACGGTCGGGCACCGACAGGACGTGATCGACGACGGTCGCGTCTGCAGGACGGCCAATCCCGATGTAGAGTCGGCAGAAACCGGGGCCGACCGCATCGATAATGGACGCGATCCCGTTGTGCGATCGGCTCCTGCCGCCGCGTTTCAGGCGGATAAGCCCCGGGGCCAGGTCCATGTTGTCGGTGATTACCAGGAGGTCTTCGGCCGCGGCACCGGTTCGCCGCATCAGCCACGGCAACACGCGTCCAGAGCGATTCATGTACGTGAGCGGCATCGCAAGCGTCTGACGCCCGGGGCCACTCCAGATGACCGGTCGCAGCAGTGCTTTGCGCAGCGCAACCGCGCGCGACGCCGCGAGGGCCGTCACAACGTCGAAACCGACGTTGTGACGCGTGCTGAGAAAACGCTCTCCAGGATTGCCCAATCCGACGACGAGCAGCTATTCCTCCCCGGAATCGCTCTCCTCGGACTCCTCGCCTTCGGCCGCTTCGTCGCCCGCCTCCAACGCCTCGTCCTCGCTGACCGGCTCTTCCTCGACACGTGGCATCGTGATGAGAGCGATCACGTTGTCCGGGTTCGTCAGAATCGTCACGCCTTCGGGAGCGACCAGACTGGAGACGTGCAGCGAATCGCCGATAGCCATGCTGGAGACATCCACCATGAAGGTATCGGGGATATCCTTCGGAAGACACTCGATGTCGACTTCGTGCAGCGGTTGCTCCATGATACCGCCTTCGCGAACGCCCGCAGCGGTGCCGTGCAGATGCAGCGCGATGTGGGTGCGCAGCACCTTGCCGGCCTCGATCTCAAAGAAGTCGATGTGCTCGAGCTTGCCGGTCAGAATGTCTTCCTGGTAATCCTTGATCAGGACATCGTAGCTCGCGTCGTCGACCTTCAGCTGGATGATCTGGCTCTCGGAGATGACCTTGAACGCACGGGAGAACTCGTGCGCGTCGATCGTGACAGTCACCGGCTTGTTGCGGCCGTAGATAACTGCGGGCACTTTCCCTGCATGCCGAAGGCGGCGCGCCGCCCCGGTCTTGCCCGGCACACGGGCCGATGCGGTCAGCGTTTTCTGGTCCATATAAACTCCTGAAAGCGAATAATACGAATCATTTCGTCCGTCGAAAAGACGGATAGAAAGCCGAATGATACCGAATCGTCGTCGCGCTTACTACCCTTCGGGGAAGATCGTCGTCGCGCCGAACCACAGACGCTCGAGTTCGTAGAACTCGCGTAGCTCCTTCGACATCAGATGCACCACCACGAAGCCCAGATCGACGAGGACCCAGCCAAACTCGCTGTCTCGGCGGCGCGGATGCAGCGGCTCGATGCCGCGCTCGACGAACAGCGTGTCGAGCTGCACTATCAGACCCCGAAGATGCCCCTGCGACAGCGCGGTCGCGATGACCATGAAATCGGCGAACCCGCACGTATCGCGGACATCGAGCACGACGGTCGAGTCGGCCTTCGCGTCGTCGAGGACGCGCGCGATCGCGATCGCATCCTCCTCCCCCTGGTGTAGATCGGCTTCTATCACCTTATCTGACATAACGTCCATCGAAATTACTCCCAAGGATCACGGTGATGTCCACCGCTGCCTGCGTCGTGCCGCCTTCGGGCGATATGGGCGCACGGATGATATCCCCGGCACGCCGCGCGAAAACGGGGTTGCCGGTGTGGTTCACGACTACCGTCTCTCGGATCGAATCGTCGGCCGCATTACCGATCGCGACCACGTCGAAGCCGTAACTCCGATACAGCTCAGCCGTTCGGCTCGCGAGCCCGCTCACGGTCGTCCCGTTGAGAATCTCGAGCCGGATCGCCATGTTGTCATCTCGAAGCCCGGCATCGGTGCTCAGATTCTCCACAACCTGCCGAACCGACTCGCGCAGCCAGCGCCCTTCCTGATGCGCGAACAGCAGCTGCCGGTCCCGATCGCCGGTCTCAACCCGGCGAAGGATGCCTTCGATCTGCCGCGCGATAGTCTGCTGCGGGTTGACGTACCCCATCTGACCAAACAGCGACAGCAGCGCTGCGCGTTCAAGATTGGTGGAAATTGCGCGATCGACGAGCCGGGCCGCCGCAGGATGAGCAAGGATCCTCTGCTGGGCGCCGAGTCTATCGAGCAGCGCGATCACAACGCGTTGGTGACGGGCGATGCGCTCGCGATCGCGTTCGTTCGCGGTAGAGAACGCCAGGTACTGCTCCACCTTGGCTCCGTCGAGCAGAACATCCCCGCTGGGAACGAGCACGCCGTCGGGTCCCGAGTCGGGGACGTCGGGAACGAAGATCGGCAATCCACCGATCGCGTCGACGATCGTCTCGAGCCCCGCCACGTCGAGCGCTACGTAGTAGCGAAGCGGCGTGCCGAGCACAGCTGCGACCTCCGCCATGAAGGTCGCTGGTCCGTCGATCCGGAACACCGTGTCGATCGAGTCGACCCGATTGAGCGATCGAACAACGACTCCGGTCTCCGCCGGGACATCGAAGATCGCGGCCCTTCGGGTTCCCGGCTGATAGTAGACGGCCTGGGTGACGAGACCTGCTTCGCCAAGGTCGATGATCAGAACCAGCCCGATTGTCTCGTCGTCGGCGACCAGGTCAGATACCTCATCGGTCCGAATCGCGAGTGCGACCGTTACTCCAGTCACCGCCAGGACCGCGACCATCAGCACGAGCAGCAGGATGCCGCGATCAAAACCCTCTCGCTGCGTCACGACTGCCCCCGGGGACCGCTATAGAGGCGCTCACGCGCGATGAAGTCGAAGACGCCCGGATGAACCAGATACCGGTACGGCATAGATTCGGCAATGCGGCGTCGTATCTCGGTCGACGAAATATCGAGCAGCGGATTGTCGATCGTCCGATGCGGCCGGACCAGCCCCGTTCCCGACTCTCCCGGTCTTCCCACAACGATGAGATCG
>SKVA01000371.1 GCA_007129695.1 Spirochaetaceae bacterium
GGTGACGGGTCTCCGTGTCGGTGAGTTCGCGCAGAAGCGAATCGGTCAGGTCACCGTCGAGGTACGAAAAGACTTCGACCGCCAGGTCTCGTGGCAACGCGCGGTAGAACAGCACGCGATCGGTCTTCTCCAGGTCGTCCATGAACTCGGGTATTTCGGGGGCGACGATCTCGTAGTCCGGCCATTTGTCGCGCATGCGCGCGAGCCTTCGCCACTCGTGGTTCTCGATCAGCTCCCGGAGTTCGTCCGGCACGATGTGTTGAAGCATGGTTTCCCCCGCGGGTTTTCGGTTTCCGGCCCTGATCGCAAAGTAGGGGCGGGCCGCGCGCCGGTCAAGTCAGTCCGGGGCCGACCGCGGTTTGATGATCCACGCTCGCTTCGTTAGTCTCTATAGTGGAGTTACTATGCACGATGAACACACCGGGCGCCGTACGGCCGACCTCCCCGACGACGGGAGACGCCGCGTCGTGATCGACGCGGTACGGCCGACCGTCGACCACGGACGCTACGCGGTCAAGCGGATCGTCGGCGACATCGTTTCCGTGCGAGCCGATATCTTCGCCGACGGCCACGACCATATCCGCGGGGTCGTCCGTTGCCGTCGCTCTGGATCCGATGGCGTGTCGGTCGCCGACCTGGTGCAGATGCCCAACGACGAGTGGGCTGCCGACGTCCCGGTCGATGCGGCGGGCCGCTACGAGTTCGCGCTGACCGCGTGGATCGACCACTACGATACGTGGGTCTCCGATCTTGCCAAGCGGGTAGAGGTCGACTCCGAGTCCGACGTCGATCTGGCGATCGGCGCCGCGCTCATCGAGTCGGCGGCGCGGCGTGCACGAGCCGGTGGTGCGCTCGCGGCGAACACTCGGCCCGACGATGCCACGCGGCTCGAGTCGGTGGTGCGGCTACTCCGCGACCGCGACCGGTCGATCCGCGAGCGTGCGGCTACGGCGCTCGATCACGCGCTGATCGACGTGGTCAAGCGCTATCCCGATCGTTCGTTCGAAGTGGCGACCGGCTGGTACCCGATCGTCGTCGACCCGCCGAATGCCTCCTTCAGCTCGTGGTACGAGCTCTTCCCGCGGAGCACCGCCGACGAACCGGGACGCCATGGCACGCTCGCCGATACGATTCGACGGCTCGATTACATCGCCGATCTCGGATTCGACGTTGTCTACCTGCCTCCGATCCATCCGATCGGCCGGTCGTACCGCAAGGGGCCGAACAACACGCTGGTCGCCGACGAGTCCGATCCTGGCTCTCCGTGGGCGATCGGCGGTCCGGAGGGCGGGCACACCGCGATCCATCCGCAGCTGGGGACCGACGACGATCTGGCGCGGCTGGTCGCGGCGGCGCGCGAACGCGGCATCCTCGTCGCGCTCGATATCGCGTTCCAGTGCTCACCCGACCACCCGTGGGTGACCGAGCACCCCGAGTGGTTCGTGACGCGACCCGACGGGTCGATCCAGTACGCCGAGAACCCGCCGAAGAAGTACCAGGACATCTATCCGATCAACTTCGAGTCGGAGCAGTGGCGGTCGCTCTGGATCGCGCTCAAAGGCGTGTTCGAGCACTGGATCGAGCGCGGCGTGACGGTGTTCCGTGTCGACAATCCTCACACGAAGAGCTTTCCGTTCTGGGAGTGGTGTATCGCGAGCCTCAAGGCCGATTGTCCGGAGGTCGTTTTTCTTGCCGAAGCGTTCACGCGTCCGAAGCGGATGTACGGGCTGGCGAAGCTCGGGTTCTCGCAGAGTTACACCTACTTCACGTGGCGCACCGACGCGGCCGGGCTGCGCGACTACATGACCGAACTGACGTCGACCGACGTCGTCGAGTTCTTCCGGCCCAACTTCTGGCCGAACACCCCCGATATCCTCCACGACTATCTCCAGCGCAACGGCCGACCCGGCTTCATGATCCGCGTCGCGCTCGCCGCGACACTGACCGCGAACTACGGTATCTACGGACCGGCGTACGAGCTGCTCGAGTCCGAGCCGCGCGAAGAGGGAAGCGAAGAGTACCTGGACAGCGAGAAGTACCAGGTCAGGGAGTGGGACCTGACGAGTGAGCAGAGCATCGCCGGGTATATCGCGCGGCTCAACCGGATCAGACGCGATCATCCGGCGCTGCAGCACGACCGGTCTCTGAGGTTCCACGCGACCGACAACGAAGAGGTGCTCGCGTACAGCAAAACCGCGACCGCCGACGGCCGGACCGACGTGGTGTTCACGGTCGCCAACCTGAACGCGCGGCACACGCGTACCGCGAAGGTCGAGTTCTCACCCGCCGCGGTGGGGCTCCACGACTCGCGTCCCTTTCGGATGCGCGAGCTCCTGACCGACCATGGCGTAACATGGAAGGAGTACTGGAACCGCGTCCGGCTCGATCCGTTCCACAATCCGGTGCAGGTCTATCATCTGATAGAGGAGGAAGACGCGTGACATCCTGGTACAAGGACGCTGTGATCTACGAGCTGCACGTGCGTTCGTTCTACGACTCGAACGGCGACGGCATGGGCGACTTCAAGGGGCTCACGCGCAAGCTCGATTATCTGCAGGATCTGGGCGTCAACGCGATCTGGCTGCTGCCGTTCTATCCGAGCCCGTGGCGCGACGACGGGTACGACATCTCCGATTACCTTGGCGTACACGCCGCGTACGGGAACGTCGCCGACTTCAAGCGCTTCCTGCGCGAAGCGCACGCGCGCGACCTGCGCGTGATCACCGAACTCGTGATCAACCACACGTCGAGCCAGCACCCGTGGTTCGAACGCGCGCGCCGCGCGAAACCCGGAAGCGTGCATCGCGACTACTACGTGTGGAGCGACACGCCCGATCGCTATACCGAGGCGCGGATCATCTTCCAGGATACCGAAACGTCGAACTGGACGTGGGACTCGGTCGCGCAGGCGTACTACTGGCACCGGTTCTTCTCTCACCAGCCCGACCTGAATTTCGAGAACGCCGAGGTCAAGCGTGCGATCTTCAGCGCGCTCGACCATTGGCTGGACATGGGAGTCGACGGGTTGCGACTGGACGCGGTGCCCTACATCTTCGAGCGCGACGACACGAACTGCGAGAATCTGCCGGAGACGCACGCGTTCCTGAAGGAGTTGCGCGCGCACGTCGACCGCAACTACGACGAACGGATGCTCCTTGCGGAGGCGAACCAGTGGCCCGAGGAGGCGGTCGCGTATTTCGGCGACGATGACGAATGTCACATGGCGTTCCACTTTCCCGTCATGCCGCGATTGTTCATGGGGATCCGGATGGAGGACGCGTTCCCGATCGTCGACATCATGGAGCAGACGCCGGCGATCCCGCCGAACTCGCAGTGGTGCATCTTCCTGCGCAACCACGATGAGCTCACGCTCGAGATGGTCACCGACGAAGAGCGTGACTACATGTACCGTGCCTACACGAGGGACCCGCGACAGCGGCTCAACGTCGGTATCCGCCGCCGCCTGGCGCCGCTTCTGGAGAACGACCGCCGTAAACTCGAGCTTGCAAACGCGCTGCTCTTTTCGCTGCCGGGCACGCCGGTCATCTACTACGGCGACGAGATCGGAATGGGCGACAACGTCTACCTCGGCGACCGCAACGGGGTCCGCACGCCGATGCAGTGGAGCCCAGACCGGAACTCCGGTTTCTCCGACGCGAATCCGCAGAGTCTCTACCTTCCGCTGATCATCGACCCCGAGTACCACTACGAGCAGGTCAACGTGGAGACTCAGCAGAGTAACACGTCGTCGCTCCTCTGGTGGATGAAGCGGCTCATCGCGATGCGCCGTCGATACGCCGCGTTCAGCCGCGGATCGATCCGGTTCATCACGACCGACAACACGCACGTCCTTGCGTTCGTTCGCGAGCTCCAGGAAGAGAGGATCCTGGTCGTCGCGAACTTCAGCCGGTTCAGCCAGAGTACCGAGCTCCAGCTCGAGGAGTACGCCGATCACGTCCCGGAGGAGGTGTTCTCGCAGGCGCCGTTTCCACCGATCACCGATCGACCGTATACGATCATGCTAGGCTCCAACGACTGCTACTGGTTCAGCATGACCCCGATCGTCGCAGCCGGCGACGCGGGGGGCGCCGGTGTGCCGCGGATCGACGTGTCGCAGCGCGACTGGGCCGGGTTCTCGGCCGTCTTGCGCGATCAGCTCTGTCGCGTGCTCCGCGCGTCGATGCCGACCGCGCGGTGGTTTCGCGAAAAAGCGGGGTCGATCCGAAGCGTTCGAGTCGAAGACTACGCGGCGCTCGGTAGCGCCGACGACAGGAGCTGGTTGCTCGTGGTCGAGGTCGACCTGGCCGGCGAACGCACGGAGACCTACGTCATAATCGTCGCGCGCGCGCTTCGCGGTGAGGCCGAGGCCGTGATGGAGGAGCATCCTCAGTCGGTACTCGCGTCGCTTTCGGAGGACCCTGAGGACGGCATAATCTACGACGGCGTATACAGCGACGAAGTGCGTGAGTACCTTTTGTCGCTCTTCCTCGGGCGCCGACGCCTGAAGAGCGCGCACGGGCTGATGGCGGTCTCCCGCGGCCGCAGCCTGTCCGGACTCGCCCGCGGGTTCGATCCGGAGTCTGCAAGCCGGGTGCTCAAAGTCGAGCAGTCGAACACCAGTATCGTCTATCGCGACACCTTCTTCTTCAAGCTCTACCGTAAGCTCGAGACCGGCGTGAATCCTGACATCGAGTTGATGCAGTTTCTCAGCGATCGCACCGGTCTGTCGTCGGTTCCCCGATTCGCCGGAAGTCTGGAGTACGAGCGCGGGGACGAACGCAACGGTACCGAGCGCTCCGCGATCGGGCTTCTGATCGGATACGAGGCGAATCAGGGCGACGGGTGGTCGTACGCGCTCGGTGCCGTGGACCGCTACTTCGAAAGCATCCTGTCGCGACCCGATCTGGCTCCGCCGCGAACGCCCGACACCGTCCACGCGCCCGGGGCGTCGACGCCTCCCGACGGGATGCTGGAAGTCGCCGACTCGCTCTTCTTCGAGATGATGTCGCTGCTCGGTACGCGAACCGGACAGATGCACCGGGCGCTCGCATCCGACCATGAGCACGCCGATTTCGCGCCGGAGCCGTTCAGCAGGCTCTACCAGCGGTCGGCGTACCAGAGTCTACGCAGCCTGGTCAGGCGCACCGTCGCGCAGGTCAAGCGGACATTCGCCGGCAGGTCACCGGCGGTTCGGGAACTCGCGCAGCGCTTCCTGGACTCGGAACCGGCGATTCTGGAGTCGATCGGCCGGATAACCGATCACCGGATCCGCGCGCAGAAGATACGCGTTCACGGCGACTACCACCTGGGGCAGGTTCTGTTCACCGGTCGCGACTTCGTGATCATCGACTTCGAAGGCGAGCCCGCACGGTCGATCGGAGAGCGGCGGTTGAAGTACAGCGCGTTCCGTGACGTCGCCGGGATGCTTCGCAGCTTCCATTACGCGGTGTCAAGCCGATATCTGCACCGCGTCGGGTTCCGGGCCGAAGACGCCGCGGTGCTCGAACCGTGGATCGAGCCGTGGTATACGTACGTGGCCGGTTCGTTCCTGACGGCGTATCTGTCCGAGGTGGCCGGCCAGTCGTTTGTCCCGGACGATCCGGCCGACGTAGCGCTCCTGCTCGACGTCTTCACGCTCGAAAAGGCGATCTACGAGATCGGATACGAGATCAACAACCGTCCCGACTGGCTCATGATCCCGCTGCACGGCGTCCGCCACGTGCTCGGCGGCTAGTTCAACAGCGCGACGCGGCCACCGGGAAGCCGCACGAGCCGTGCGCGCTCGCCCGCCGATCCGATCAGTTCGACCGATGATCCCGCCTCGAGCGACGCGATCGCGTCGCCTGTCCGCGGATCGTAGGCCGATTGCGGCGTGTCAACGTCGATCCGATCGGAGCGGTCGCTCAACGCAACCGCCGGGACGAATCCGGTGCGGCCGTCGGCGGTTCGGATCCTGACGTGATCGCCGATCGCTCCGATCGCGCGAATCGCCTCGCCGGCGGGAAGCGCGAACGACGGACCATCTGGTTCGTCGGGTGGCCCGCCGGTGCCCGACACGTCGAGCGGTCCCGACCGGTTGCGCAGGAGAGGATTGCGATTCACAAAGCGCGGTGTCGCGGTAGTGCCGGGAACCGACGGCGCTGCCGACGTCGGGGTCGACACGCGCATCCACTCGCCGACGCGGTCGGCCGCTACGCTTTCGGTCGGAACCGTAGTCGGCGGATCGACGAAGTAGTTCCACGGGTCGACGCTGCGGGCCCAGCTCCCCTGGTAGATACCGATATGCAGATGGGGAGGCGTGGTTACCGCGTTGCCCGTGTTCCCCGTCGTTCCGATCGCGTCGCCCGCGCGCACGCGCTGCCCCTGCCGGACGAGCTGCTCGTCCAGGTGCGCGTAGTAGAGCAGCAGATCGCGCGCGTCGTCGCGCAGCGTGACGATGTTTCCGCCCCGATCGCGCACGCCCACGCGGATCACGGTCGAGTCGCTCGCGGCCAGAAGCGGCGTTCCCCTCGGTGCGAAGACGTCGATACCTTCGTGCCTCCGCGCACCGCCGTCGCGCGCGTCACCGAAGAAGCTCAGGATCCGTTCCGGCCCGACTCCTTCGACCGGGAAGGCGAGCGATGCGTGAGCGGTGATCGATACGACAAAGCGACCGCCACGAAGCAGCTCGGGCTGGATCCGAAGCAGGTACTCGGCGTCGCGTCGCGGCTCGAACTCTATTCCGGTTCCCGATTCAGCGCGGCTAGCGACCGGCTCGGGCGATCCGTCGGCGGAGGGCGGCGCTCGGAAAACATCGGCGAAGTAGCGCTCCACGTCGGTTTCGATCGAAACCGTGATCCGTCGGCCCTGTTCGGCCGCGAAGCGGTACCCGATTGCCGCGGGCTCGTGCGGGTCGAAGTGCACTGTTTCCTCAACCGGTGTGGCCACGAAGGAGGGGTTGTCGAGCGCGGCGCGCGCCGAGGAGATCCAGTCGCGGCCCATCTGCGTTTCGTGCAGGTCGAGCCGTATCAGTGCATCAACGTAGCGGTCATGGGTATCGACGGGCGCGAACTCCTCCTCTACGATCTCCCGCCCGCACGACGCCACCACCGACACGACGACCAACGCAATCAACAGCTTCACGGGCAGATGATACTCACTGTCGCCCTGTGTCGCCAAAGCCGGTGTCGATCGACACGCGTCGGGCTTGGCGGCGACGACGAACGCCGGTAGCTTATCGGCAATGAGTATAGATGCGGAGATCGCCCGACGCCGGACGTTTGCGATAATCAGCCATCCCGACGCCGGAAAGACGACTCTCACCGAAAAGCTGCTCTTGTTCGGCGGGAGTATCCGCAGCGCCGGTGCGGTCAAATCGAACAAGATCACGAAGACGGCGACCTCCGACTTCATGGAGATAGAGAAACAGCGCGGGATATCGGTCGCGACGTCGGTCATGACGTTCGAGTACCGCGACAAGCTCGTCAACATCCTCGATACTCCGGGGCACAAGGACTTCGCCGAAGACACGTACCGCACGCTGACTGCGGTGGACAGCGTCATTCTGGTCGTAGACTCGGCGAAGGGCGTGGAGGCGCAGACCGAACGCCTGATGGAAGTGTGCCGGATGCGCAAGACCCCGGTGATCGTCTTCGTGAACAAACTCGACCGGGAGGGCCTGCGGCCGGTCGATCTGATGGACGAGCTCGAGGACAAGCTTTCGATCAGACTGCGGCCGATGACCTGGCCTATCGGGATGGGGCAGAGCTTCAAGGGCGTCTACAACCTCCACGAGCGGAACATCTACCTGTTCACACCGGGGAAGACCGTCGTCGAACAGGAGCGGCTTTTCGTTGACGATCTCTGCGATCCGGTACTCGACCGCGAGCTCGGGAGCGCGGCCGTCCAGCTGCGCGAAGACGTCGAGCTCATCGACGGCGTCTACGATTCGTTCTCGGTCGCGGCGTACCGCGACGGCGCGCTCGCGCCCGTCTTCTTCGGAAGCGCACTGAACAACTTCGGTGTTCGCGAGCTTCTTGAGACGTTCCTGGAGATCGCGCCGCCTCCGACGTCCCGGCAGTCCGACATCCGGCTTGTTGAACCCGACGAGGAGGGTTTTTCGGGGTTCGTCTTCAAGATTCATGCGAACCTCGATCCGCGTCACCGCGATCGCATCGCGTTCCTGCGAGTGTGTTCGGGCACCTTTCTGAAGGACAAGCCGTTCCGGCACGTCCGCCAGCGCCGCGACATCCGGTTCTCCCGGCCGTACAGCTTCATGGCCGAGCGCAAGGAAGTCGTGGATGCAGCGTACCCCGGTGACGTTGTCGGTCTCTACGACCGCGGCGATCTGAAGATCGGAGACACGCTCACCGAAGGTGAAGAGATCGAATTCCAGGGGATTCCCAGCTTCGCACCCGAGATCTTCAAGGAACTCGTCTCAACCGATCCGATGCGGTCGAAGCAGCTCGACAAGGGGATTTCGCAGCTCACGGAGGAAGGTGTCGCGCAGCTGTTCATCCAGGACAGGGGGCGGCGCAAGATCGTCGGGACGGTAGGGGAGTTACAGTTCCAGGTTATACAGTACCGCCTGGAGCACGAGTACGGTGCTGCGTGCCGGCTGCAGCCGCTCGCGTACACGAAGGCGTGCTGGATCACGGCCGACGACCCGAAGGTGCTCAACGAGTTCATGAAGTATAGGCACGCGCAGATCGTGTCGGACAAGGACGGACGCCCGGTCTACCTTGCCGACAGCGAGTGGATGCTCGCGGCGATCATGCGCGACAGCCCTAAGGTAGAGTTCCACTTCACGTCGGAGTTCAAGAGGAAGGTTCGCGCGTAGCGTCGACGGCCGGTTCCATCATCCCGGCCAGGTGCTGCAGCTCAGCGAGCAGGTGCGTTCGCTCCCACTCGTCCATGTCGCGCAGGCTTATCAGGAAGCGTTCGTTGAACGGCTGTGGGTTTTCGGCCAGCAGCGCACGCCCCTTTGACGTCAACGACACGATCACGCGCCGCTTATCCTCGTCCGATCGAACCCGGTCGATCAGTCCGTGCGCGACCAGCCGGTCGGTGATGCTTGTCAGCGTCGGCTTGCTCAGGTGTACTCGATCGGCCACCTGTCCGATCGGTACTTCCCCCAGTAGATCTACCGCCCACAGCACGTCCAGCTGCGGAAGCGTCAGCCCGTGCTCACGTTCGAGCTCGCGCGAATAGATGTCCAGATTCCGCCCGATACGTCTCAGGGTGGAGAAGAACATCCATCCGAGTTGTTCGAGATCATTGGATATACTGCCGCGTTCCATATCAAACTAGTTTGCCCTCTGTTCATTAGAACTATAAGTAAAAGATCGGCGTTAGTGAACCGTGGCGGCTACCTTACCCCGCCGAACCGGCGAAAAAGCGTCAAATTGCCGCTGCAGGCGCCAAATACGTCCCCAAGCACCGGAAGAATCGAGCTCGAGTCGCGCGAACGGGAGGAATAATCGGATTGGTCAGGAAACACCTCACAACAGGGTTGACTCCGCTACTTCGATTACTTAGCATATTAAAAGCGTAGGGTCGTTAAGGCATTTGGGATCTAATCATCCGGCCTGGGCGACTCTGCTCCGGTTGTCAACCGGACGCTGCGAAAGCAGCACACTTTCCGTAAAGGAGACAATATGCGGAACATTACTCGCATGGTCGCGCTCGTCCTTGTCGCGATTCTTGGTTCGACCGCGGCGTTTGCCGCTGGTGGACAGGAGTCGGCACCGTCGGTGACGCTGACCTACGTGAACTGGGAAGAGGGCGTGGCGTGGACTCACTTCCTTGCAGCGATCCTTGAAGACGAGATGGGCTACGAGGTCAGCCTCACGGCGGCCGATGTTGGTCCGGCCTACGCAGCGGTAGCTGCCGGCGATCAGGACTTCTACATGGAAGCATGGCTTCCGAACCTGCACTCGAACTATGTTGAGGGCACCGACCTGGTAGAAGTGTCCATGATCTACGAAGACGCGGTTGTCGGACTGATCGTTCCAGCCTACATGGCCGAGGACGGAGTGACTACGTTGTCCGACCTTGCTCGTCCTGAGGTTGTCGAGGCGCTCGGCGGGCAGCTGACCGGCATCGACGCCGGCGCGGGCATGATGATCGCGACCGAAGAGCGGCTCATTCCGGCGTACGGTCTTGATGAGGCGGGCCTTGAGCTTATCGCGTCGTCGGACGCCGCGATGATGGCGGCTCTTGACGCGGCCTATCAGAACGAAGAGTACTTCGTCGGCATGGGTTGGCAGCCGCACTCGATGTTCGGACGCTACGACCTGGTGATTCTGGAACAGGATGGCGAGCAGGTCTGGGACCTGGACGACGTTTTCATCATGGGTCGCCCCGGAGTCGAACAGGATCTGCCCGAAGTGGTTGCGTTCTTTGAGAATGTCATGTTCACGAATGAGACGATTGGACCTCTGATGGTTCACATCGCCGACTCGAACCTCGATACTCTTGAGGCGGCGCGCGAGTGGAAGAACCAGAATCCCAATGTCTGGGAGAGCTGGGTTCCCTCAAACTGACCGTACCGGTTCAGGGGTGCGGCCGCCGAAAGGCGAGCCGCACCTTTTTTTTCGGTACCGATCCTCGGGCCGACCCGCAAGGAATGAAGATGGCGATAATCGAAGTCAGAGATCTCTACAAGATATTCGGCCCGAGTCCGAAGCGCGCTATACCGCTGATCAAGAAGGGCATATCGAAGGCGGAGATCCTGAAGAAGACCGGCTGCACGATCGCGATCAACGGCGCGACGTTCTCCATTGAGAAACGCGAGACCTTCGTTGTGATGGGGCTTTCCGGGAGCGGTAAGTCGACGTTCATCCGCTGTCTGAACCGACTGATCGAACCGACTCACGGCGAGATCATCGTCGACGGCGACGACGTGATGAAGATGGACATGGAGAAGCTCCGCGAGGTCCGTCGCTACAAGATGTCGATGGTCTTCCAGAACTTCGGCCTTCTGCCGCACCGCAACGTCGTGAACAACGTAGAGTTCGGGCTCGAGATCAGCGGTATGGAGAAGGAGAAGCGTCGTGAGAAGGCGCTCTCCGCGATCAAGCTGGTCGGGTTGGAGGGGTTCGAGCAGAGCCTCACGTCCGAGCTCTCTGGAGGCATGCA
>SKVA01000363.1 GCA_007129695.1 Spirochaetaceae bacterium
CAGCGCCTGATCCGCTCCTGAATCGTGCCGATAGTTTCCGACAGCGACGCGTTGAACGCCGGGTCGGCCTGGAGAATATGGTAGGCAAGCCGGGTCGCGCTCTTCGCGCCGATTCCCGGAAGGCGCGACAGCTGTTTTATCAGATCGGCGAGCGCGTCACCGGTTGTCACTCCGGTCCACCGAAGAGGTTGGTCGGCAGGTTCAGTCCTCCGGTCATCGAGCTCATCTGCTGCTGGATCTGCTCCCTGATCTTGAACACCGCGTCGCTGATCGCCGCGCGAACCAGATCCTGTAGCATCTCAACATCGTCGGGATCGACCGCCTCAGGTGATATCTTCACGTCGGTGACGATGAACTCGCCTGTCATCTGGACGGTCACCATGTCACCGCCGGCCGTGCCGACCGCGACAAGCTCCTTGAGCCGTGACTGCGCTTCGCTCATCCGGCTCTGCAGCTGCTGAACGTTCTTCATGAGATCCATCGGGTTCATTCGCTACCATCCACCTCTTCGCCGCGGAACACACGCTTGACCATCTCTACCTGTTCGTCGGTTCCGCGGGGAGCGTCACCGTCGCCGTCGGCGGGAGCGTCGACCTTCACGCGTACCAGAACCGGTCGCCCGAGCACTTCGGCTGCGGCGTTCCGGATGACCTCTTCCTCGCCCCGGGCTGCGTTCGCCGGGTACTCGCTGTCAAAGATAACAAAGAGCTCGCTGTCGACAAGTCGCCACCGAACCGCTCGCTCGAGCGCGGTACTCAGCGCGAGCCGCGTCGGACGGATTCGAAGGATGATGTCGGCCGCCTCCGCCGACTGAAGCCCCGTCGCCGGCGGTGGCGCTACGTGATGATCCTCGGCCTCGTCGTTGAACACGGCGCCGCGGGCGGGCATTGCGCCGGTTGACCCCGGGGCATCGGCCGGCGATCCGTTTGCCGCAGCGCCCGACCGTACGGTCGCGGGCGTCGCGTGGCCGCGCGCGTGTGACGCACCGCCGTTTCCCCCGCCCAGCGACTCGCGGAGCTCCTGCATCCCCTGCAGGATGTCCTTGGACGACAGGTAGTCGCGAAGCCCACCGAGCTTGCTCAGCACCAGCTCCAGGTCGAATCGCTGGTTCATGCTGTAGCGGATCGCGCGATAGAGCGACAGACAGAGTTCGAGCGCGTGCTCGACCTGCGTGTCGGTGAGCGTCTTCAGCATCTTCCCGCTGAATCGATCGGGGCTGTAGCCCAGGATCGACTCCTTGTGAATGCCTTTCTGGATGAACAGGATACTGCGAAAGTACTCGGCCAGGTCGATCGTGAACTGCTCCACGGATACGCCGCGCGAGAGCACGTCCTCGGTAAGCTCGACGATCGCGTGCCCGTCGCCCGCGGCGATCGCGTCGGCGATCGAGTTGAGGTACTCCAACCCTACCAGTCCAAGCTTGTCGCGGAGCTTCTCCAGCGTGATATGCCCGTCAGAGAAACTCAGAACCTGGTCAAACAGCGTGTACGCATCGCGGAGGCTGCCGGTCGATTCCTTCGCGATCCAGAACAGCGCGTCATCGTCGGCCTGGACCGCCATCTCTCCGGCCACCGCCGCGAGCATTCGCTTCACATCGTCGACCGGAATGAGGCGGAACGTGAACTGCTGACAGCGGCTGCGGATCGTCGCCGGCACCTTGTGGATCTCCGTCGTTGCGAAGATGAACACGATGTAGGGCGGTGGTTCTTCGATCGTCTTCAGCAGCGCGTTGAACGCGCTGTTGCTGAGCATGTGGACTTCGTCGATGATATAGATCTTGTAGCGCGAGGTCGTCGGGGCGAAGAGCACCTCGTCCTTGATCTGACGGACGTCGTTGACCGACGTGTTCGACGCACCGTCGATTTCGATCACATCGATCGCGGTTCCACGCGCGATCTCTTCGCTACCGGGGTAATCGTCGCACCCTTCGGCGTCGGGACCGTTCGGGCAGTTGAGCGCGCGCGCAAGAATCCGTGCGGCCGACGTCTTGCCGACGCCGCGCGGGCCCGAGAACAGGTACGCGTGCGCGATGCGTCCCGACTTGAGACTGTTCCTGAGGCTCGCGACCACGAACTCCTGACCCACCAACGAGTCAAATGTTCGAGGCCGTTTTCTGGTCGCGGTTACCTCGTAGTTCATGAAAGAAAACCTCTCCAGATAGCCAAGCACACCGCGGCGCCCTGACCGGTCGCTTACCGCTGCTTCCTTCCGGACCTGACGGGGTTCGGCGATAGCCAGTCGCACGGGACCCAGCCATGCTGGAGAGGCGAGCGGAGAGAGAGGGATTCGAACCCTCGGTACGCGTCAACGCACACACGCTTTCCAAGCGTGCGCCTTAAGCCACTCGGCCATCTCTCCAACGTCCCGACGCCGGGACAATTCGGCGGAGAGGGAGGGATTCGAACCCTCGGTACCGCAGAACGGTACAACGGATTTCGAGTCCGCCCGATTCAACCACTCTCGCACCTCTCCGAATCTGAATCAGTGTACTGAAAGCGGCGGGCCTTATCAATACGACCGAAGTGGTGCCGATTTTGTTGATTCAGCGCGCCTTTTGCGCCATGCTGGGTCAGGGGGATCCCATGGAAGTGACGTGCCTTTCGGTGCCGAGCCCGCGCTCGTACCTCCTGTGCTACGGCGTCGCGGACGTCGAAAACCGCGGCTTCGCGACCGACTACCGCGGAACGCTCTACATTCACTCCACTGGTCGCTACGCGTTCGCCGGCATGCCTGACATGTCGGCATACCCGACGCCGGTCATCCGCGAGTTCGACCGGTTGATCGCCGCGGTCGCCGACCTTGAAGAGGAGTGCCGCTACCTATCGATACCGGAGCAAGGTGTGCGCGTCACACTGAAGAACGAGTACGAGCAGACCGACGCGACGGTCGCCGAGTACGCGCTCCTGTCTGACGTGTACACGGCGTACCGCAAGGATCCTCACCAGCCGTTCTTCCACGTGAAGTCGATCGTCGGTACGGTCGACCTGGTCGATATCGTGACCGACGCGCGATCGCCGTGGGCCGAAAAGGGTTACAACCACTGGATCCTGGAGAACCCGGTGCTGTTCAGCGAGCCGTTCACCGGGATCTCGATCAGCCGCACCGGGCTCTGGAAGCACGAGCTTCCGCTGTAGCGCAGGCTGCAGGCGTGGCGCGTTCCCGCGTTCGGGTGTACACTGCGGCATGACATCGATCGAACGAATCTCGAGCATTCTCAAACGGCAGCCGGTGGACCGGATAGGGCTCTTCGAGCACTTCTGGGGTGACACGCGCAAGAAGTGGGAGGCCGACGGTCACCTTCGTCAGGACGAGGATCCGCACGACCACTTCGGGTACGACCTGCAGAACTGCTGGCCGTTCAGCTACGTGGCCGATCTGGACTTCGTCCCGCAGGTCATCGAAGAAACCGACGAAACGATCCTGACCCGCGACGGGAACGGCGCGCTGCTCCGGCGGCACAAGCTGCACGACGCCACGCCCGAACACGTCGGGTTCGCGGTCACCGAACGCAAGAGCTGGACCGAACTGGTCAAACCGAAACTGACGCCCGATCGTCGGCGGATCAACTTCGACGCGTACCGGAAAGCGCGCGACGCCGCGCGAGCGGCGGACCGCTTCTTCTGCTGGGCGGGCGTCAACGTGTTCGAACAGATGCATCCGGTCTGCGGGCACGAACACATGCTCGTCGGAATGGCTCTGGACCCCGACTGGGTCCGCGAGATGGCGCAGACGTACGCCGAGCTCAACATCGCGCTCCAGGAGATCCTGTTCGCCGAAGAGGGCCTGCCCGACGGGATCTGGTTCTACGAGGACATGGGTTTCAAGGAGCGGCCGTTCATGTCGCCCGCCATGTATCGCGAGATCATCCAGCCGTACCACAAGCTGACGATCGACCACGCGAAGTCGCTCGGGCTTCCGGTAGTCATGCATTCGTGCGGGTTTGTCGAGCCGCTGATCCCCGGCATGGTTGAGGCGGGAGTCGACTGTCTTCAGGTGATCGAGGTCAAGGCGGGCATGGACCTGGTCAGGATTCACCGGACGTACGGCGACCGGCTGAGCCTGATGGGCGGCATCGACGTACGGACGCTCTACACGAACGACCGCTCCGACGTCGATCGCGAGCTCGAGTCAAAGATACCGATCGTGAAACAGGGCTACGGCTACGTCGTGCACAGCGACCACTCGATCCCCGACACGGTCGACTACGACACGTACCGCTACTTCGTGAACCGCGCGCTCGAGCTCGGGACGTACTGACCGCGGGGGCGCGCAGACCGGTATGCGTGACGATGCGTCCGCGCGGCAGATCGTAGCGCTCAACTTCGCGGCGATGGCGCAGCACGGGATCATCCTGCTCCTGGTCGGGCCGATGATTCCGAACATCATGGCGACCTTCGGTGTCGGCGAAAGCCTGGCGGGGCTGCTGCTGGCGATGGGTTCGCTCGGATTCGTGTCCGGACCGCTGTTCGCCGGAGCGATCATCGACCGCGTCGGAGTGCGCGCCGCGCTCGCGATCGGCTTCGGGATCGAACTCGTGATCCTTGGGATATACGGGCTGTCGCCGCTGTTCGCGATCGCGGTCGCGGCCCACTTCGTGCTGCTGTTCGGGTCATCGTTTATCGAGACATCGGCGAACGTGATGCCGACGCTCGCGGCGCTTCGCCGCCCTGCGCACGCGGTGATGAGCCTGGTGCATACGTTCTTCAGCGTCGGCGCGTTCGTGGGCCCCTTCCTGATCGGGCTCTACCTCCAGGCGACCGGCGAGTGGCGTCCGGTCATGTTCTTCGCGCTCGTGCCGACCGGTGCGCTCCTGGCGTGGACGCTCATCACGCGCTTCCCGGCGCGGGCGGCGGACGGACGGGATCGGCGGCCATTCGCGAATCTGGGCGCGGTAATCGGGAAGCGGTACGTCGTGTTCGGCGCGCTGACGCTCATGCTCTACGTCGGAGCCGAGGTCGGACTTTCGAGCTGGGTCGTCTACTACCTGCAGCGGCAACTCGGCATGAGCGCGGTCGCCTCGGCATCGGGCCTGTCGATCCTGTGGATCTTCATCATGATCGGGCGCCTTGCGAACAGCGTCCTGGGAAACCGGATGTCGAGCCTGACGCTGGTCACCGCGTCGGGTATCGCGGGCGCGGTGGGTGTGCTACTGTTCCTGCTCGCGCGCGACGCGATCGCGGCGTACGCGCTCCTCGCGTGGATCGGGCTCTGTCTGTCGGGGGTCTTTCCAAACGTGATGGGCGAACTCAACCGGCGCGACCCCGCGCTGACCGGAACGGTCACCGCGGTGATGGCGATGGGAGCGGCGATCGGTGCGGGCAGCTCGCAGTGGCTGGTCGGGTTTCTGGCCGAGCACGTATCGCTGTCGGTCGCGTTTGCTACGCCCGCGGGATTCCAGCTTCTGGTGGTGATCGCGTACCGGGCTGCGGTCCGCGCTGCAGGGCGCGACGCGGTCGGGGGCCCGCACCGATAGCCTGCCAATGTAAGGTGACGCAAACACAGGGGGGAGAAATGGTTCCTGTATCGAGTGATCTGCGGCCGCACATCGAGGTAGTCGACGGACGTCGAGTACTGTTCGTCGACGGGCTCCCGTTCACGACGCTGACGGTCGAAATACCGTGGAAGCGGTCGGTGTACGGGCGGTACAAAGAAACTATGGGCGGGTACGACTACCTCTACCCGGGCGCGAAGCAACTGGGCCTGAACGCGCTCAAGGTGCCGGTCAAGTGGTCGCAGGTGGAAACGGGTCCCGGGGAGTACGATTTCTCCTACGTCGATCACGCGATCGATACCGCGCGGGCGGCGGGGCTCAGGCTCGTACTCGGATGGTTCGGGCACTACGCGTCGGGCGACGGGTCGCTCTACCGCAACCTGACGACCGAGCTCTTCGCTCCGATGTACGTCGTCGAAGATGCAACGACCTATCCGCGCGCGGTCGACGCGCACGGCGTGGCACACCACAACTCGGCGTCGTACGCGTACCCGCGCATCGTCGAACGAGAGACCGCCGCGTTCACAGCGTTCATGCGGCACATCCGCGAGCGCGATGAAGGCACGTACACGGTACTGATGATCCAGGTAGAGAACGAGATCGCGACGTTCGGGCTGCTCCGGCAGGACCGGTCGATGTGGCGCGATCACTCGCCCGCGGCAAACGAGCTGTTTGCCGAATGGAAGCTCGACGACCTTGCATTCAGCGCACGGCTGTTCGCGCGCAACTGGCTGCGCCCGCTCACCGACGCCGGGAAGGCCGAGTATTCGCTCCCGTTCCTCTGCAACTTCGTCGGAGGAACGCTCGCGCCGCACATCGTCGGCGGGTCGCCCGGCGAAGACGTCGCGACGTATCTGGCCGAGTGTCCCGCGATCGACTTCGTGGGGCTCAACCTCTACGTCGGCAACGACGTGAGCGTCGCCGACTTCCGCGCGAATCTGGACCAGTACCGCGTCGATCGCAACATGGTCTGCATCACGGAGACGAACAGCGACTCGGGGCCGGTGCTCCCGCGCCTGTGCTTCGACTCGATCGCGCGCTACGGCTCGCCGATCATCGCGCCGTGGGCGCTCGACATATCGTACCCGAACGCGCACGAGCCGTACGTGCTCCCCGACGGGACCCCGGCACACGGAGCGGCGGCGCTGCACGAGACGTACCACGCGGTGAGTCTGGCCGCGGCTCCGATAGCCTTGTATGGCGGCAGCGACCGGATCGCCGCGATCGTCCCGCCGCGCCCCGACACGCCGCACTCCGGCACGACGAGCGTCGCCGGTGATGAGGTGCGCTTCTCGTGCGCGGCCGACGGACGGCTGCTGGTGGTCCATCCGTCGCCGGGAGAGTACCTGGTGGTCGGGTGCCGTGGCAGCATCACGATCCCGACCGCCGCGGCGGTGTGGCCGGCGTGCCGCGGTATCCGCGCGCAGTCGGGCCACTACGACGGCACCGAATGGATCGCGACCGGAGAGCCCGAGTGGTTCACGTTCGACCAGACCGCGCGGACCGTGTCGGTCAGCCTGGCGGGACCCGCGGCAGTGCGACTGACGATACCGGAGGCGACATGACCGCGCACGCCGGCGCGACGCGCATCACGTTCCTTGGTACATCGACCGCGATCCCCGACCGCGGAGACGACACGGCCTCGTTCGTGGTGAACGACCGGATCCTGGTCGACACCGGGTGGTCGGCGATCGAGAATCTGATCCGCAACGACATCGACCCGCTGACTATCGACTGCCTGATCTTCACGCACATGCACCACGACCACTACCTGTCGTTGCCGTCGTTCCTGTTCTACCAGGTGATGAAGCGCCGCGACCTCAAGGAGCTCACGATCGTGGGTCCCGCCGACGACGTCGATCACGTGGTCTCGTGCGCGTGCACCTTTCTCCAGCTCGAGCGTTTCTTCGGGCCGTCGACCACGACCCCGTCCGTTCAACCGGTGCAACCGGGCGACGACATCGTGGTCGCCGGGTTCACGCTCAAGACGGCGGCGACGCTCCACCCGGTCCAGGGAATCTGCGGCAAGCTCACTGACACGGCAACCGGAAGCGTTTTCGCGTTCACCGGAGACACCGCGCACCACGCGCCACTCGCTGACCATATCCGCGGCGCGTCGCTCCTGATTCACGACTGCACGCTCGGCCCGGTCGCCGCGGACCCCGCCACGAACCAGGCGCTCCACGCCGGAGCACTCGACGCCGCCCGGATCGCGCGCGACGCGGGAGTCGACACGCTGGTCCTGATCCACGGCCCGCGCTCGTCGGCCTCCGCGAGCATCGATGCGGCGCGTACGCTATTCGACGGAGAGGTTGTTTGGCCGGAGCGCGATCAGACGATCACGCTTTAAGGAAGGCGCGGCGGTGTGGTAGAGTGTGGAAGGGTGGAGAAGCTTCGGGAGGCGGGGTGATGAGGCTGAGCGACGAACAGCGAAACGCGATTCGCGACGCAGTCCGGATCAGATTCGGGCCCGGCGCGACGGTCTATCTGTTCGGGTCGCGCACCGACGACGGTCGGCGCGGCGGTGACATCGACCTGATCGTGGAGCTGGCCGAAGACACGGCCGCATCCGCGAACACAGTGGAAGCGAAGCTTCGAACGATCGCCGATATACAGAGGCGCATAGGCGACCGCAAGATCGACCTGATCGTCGCCGAACCCGCGTCGGCCACGCCAATAGTCACCAACGCGCGCCGACAGGCGGTACCGGTATGACCGACGACGGCGTCGACGTTTCGCGCAAGACGGTCGAATCGGCGATCAGTGAAGAGGACTCGCAGAAGCGATGATATCGACAATACGGCGTATTTGTTGTTAAATAGAGACGTTATGGGACGCAAGTCGGTCACGCTGTATCCAAACTCACGCCGTCTTTTGGCCGATATGGGGGAGCGGATACAGCTTGCGCGGTTGCGACGCAAGCTCAGCGTTGAGCTGGTGGCCGAACGCGCGGGTGTGAGCCGGTCAAGCGTGTGGGCGGTCGAACGCGGGTCACCGTCGGTATCGATGGGCATCTACACTCAGGTACTGCTTGCGATCGGAATCGACGGAGACCTTGCCCACGTTGGCGCCGACGATGAGCTCGGCCGGACGCTGCAGGATCTGGATCTCCCAACGCGCAGGCGCGCCCCGAAGAGAGGAACCGATGGCTGAACGATCCCGTTTTGCCGTCTGGGCCGACTGTTCAGATCTTGAACAGCCTCAGAAGTTTGGAGAAGTGGTTCTTTCTCGACAACGCGGCCGGCGCACCGCGGGCTTTGCGTTCGATGACCGCTGGTTGGAGCGACAGGATCTACGCGTTATCGATCCCGACCTCATGCCGTTCCGGGGCCCGCAGTACGCGAAGGAAGGCCGCACGGTCTTTGGTTTTCTTGCCGACTCCGCGCCCGATCGATGGGGTCGGCTCCTGATGCAACGTCGAGAAGCAGCTCGTGCTCGCACGGAGGAGCGACCGGTCCAACACCTTGACGACTACGATTATCTGCTTGGGGTTCATGACCGGGCACGCCTGGGAGCCCTTCGATTCCGTGCGTCCGACGACGGTGACTTCCTGGCCGAAGACGATCCGTGGGCTACGCCGCCGTGGACACGCCTGCGGGAGCTCGAGGCGGCCGCGCGCGCGATGGACCGGCCGCAAGGCGGGGACGATGACTCGCGGTGGCTGGACGTTATCTTTGCGCCGGGATCATCGCTGGGTGGAGCGCGCCCAAAGGCGAGCGTCCGTGACGACACAGGGCGTCTGTGGATCGCGAAGTTTCCGGCTCACCGAGACGTCGTGGACGTTGGCGCATGGGAGTATCTGGTGCATCTGCTCGCAGGTGAGGCGGGACTCGCGGTCCCGGAGGCAGAGGTCCAACGGATGACCGATGCCGGAACCACGTTCCTTGTCCGGCGCTTTGACCGGACGCCCAACAATCGGCGCATTCACTTTGCATCCGCGATGACGCTGCTTGGCCGGACCGACAACGACGCGCATCCGACCTCCTACATTGACCTTGCGGAGGCGATCACGCGCTACGGCGAGCGACCCACGGAAGATCTCACCGAACTGTGGTCTCGAATCGTGTTTTCGATGGCGGTCAGCAACTTTGACGATCATCTGCGAAACCACGGATTCCTGCTCGGCCGACAGGGATGGCGCCTGTCGCCGATCTATGACGTGAATCCCGATCCGACCGGCACCGGCTTGTCGCTCGCGGTCACTGCCGGCGACAACCGCCCTGACTTCGACCTCGCGCTGTCGGTGTCGGACTACTTCGCCATGTCGACGACGAACGCCCAGACCCGAATGGCGCAGATCCTTGGAGCCGTTGGACATTGGCGTGAGCGGGCCCGACACATCGGCATACCCCGTCCGGAAGTCGAACAGATGGCGGGTGCGTTTCGATCAACGCGTAGAGCATGAGGTCAGCCGGTCTACGGATGCGGTGTTATCGCGACAACCGTGATCTGATCGCGCTCAGGCCCGTAGTGCCAGAAGACGCGGTAGGCAGCCGGGGTGTTGTTCTCTGCGTACGCCTCAAAGATCTTCCGTCCGGCCATCGCGCTGAGAGACGTGTACTCGTGGGTGGCAAGCGATGGGTGGCGGGGATTGGACTCCAAGTACCCCAGCGCTCTACGGACCGCTTTCAGCCTCTTCGCGAGGCCTTCGTCCTGCTCGAGCCGACGGAGATCGCCGCGCGCCTGAGCGGTGAACAGAAGCCGATAGCTCATTCATCGTCACCGTCCGGCGACGCGAACGCACCGAGATCGTGGACGTCGCCGTCCGCCGAGTCGCGCAGGCCCTGGCGCACGCTGTTCAGTGCATCGGCGTTCTCGTAGAGCCACGACTCGCGGAGCGGAACCTCGACGTACGGCTCAAGAACGATTCGCTGCTGGTCATCAACGCTCACTCGGACGCTACTGGCCCCGTGCAGAAGCGACCCCAACGTGACTCGTCCCTTCTTGTCGGGGCGCACCGTCTTGATCGTTCTCATCGCACTCATCACCAGAGATTAGTCTCAGGTGGGAAAACGGTCAAGTGGGACTATTGATCATCTCCACGTCGCTGATCCGCTCAAGTTCACCCGCGGAGGCCAAACGATAGCTGGTACTCCGGCCACCGCGGGGATTGCGTATGAGTACGCCGTGCTCAACCAGATTACTGATGTCTCGTAGTGCGGTATCGGTGGAACACTTCGCCATTCGGGCATACTTCGAGGTGTGCATGTATCCCTGGAAGTGATCGAGCATACGTTCTACAACCTTTCTCTGGCGCTCGTTTGCGGGGATCGCGCCGATGGCATGGCGAACACATCCTTTGTACACGACGTGTTCCAGGCTTGCGCCGGCGCGCTCGAACGAGCGGTCGAGGCACCCGAGAAACCACTGGAGCCATGGGGTGAGATCGACGTCTCCGCGTTGCTGTGCCTCGAGTTGCCGGTAGTACTCGGTGCGCTCCGATTCGATCTGGGACGACATGCTGTAGAACCGGTCGGCGATTCCGTCGGCGCGGGCCAGGAGCATATCCGCGATCGCGCGCGCGATTCGTCCGTTACCGTCATCAAAGGGGTGAATGGTCACGAACCAGAAATGGGCGATTCCTGCCTTGAGTACCGGATCGGTGCCCTCTC
>SKVA01000560.1 GCA_007129695.1 Spirochaetaceae bacterium
CCCTTCTTTGCCGCGCTCAGCGTGCAGCCGCCGCACGATCCGTACCTGGCTCCGGCCCGGTTCATGGAACGACACAATCCCGCTCGACTCTCCTGGCGGGCGAACGTGCCCGACGTCGGGTGGGTTCGCGATCAGGCGTCGCGCGAGCTTGCCGGATACTACGCGATGATCGAAAACATCGACTGGAACGTCGGCCGGATCCGCGCCGCGCTCGACGAAGCCGGCCTCACCAACAGTACGCACATCATCTTCTTCTCCGACCACGGAGACATGCACGGGTCTCACGGACTGTTCCGGAAGACCAATCCGTACGACGAGTCGGTCCGCGTGCCGATGATCATCGCCGGCACGAGCGAGATCTACGACGTCGCGCGCGGGCCGAGCAACCTCCTGGTCAACCACGTCGACCTGGCTCCCACCACACTTGGGCTCGCCGGGGTCCCGGTTCCCGACTGGATGGAGGGAACCAACTACGCCGGCGCCCGCCTCGGCAGAGCCGCCCGGGCCGAGCGCGGCCTGTCGGAGAACCCCGATTACCCCGACTCCGCGTTCCTCCAGCTCGTGAAGCCCACGGGCCACGGCGACAGCATCGACCGGCCGTGGCGCGGCGTCGTCACGGGCGACGGATGGAAGTACGTCTGCCTTGAGCACCAGCCGTGGTTGATGTTCGACCTCACGACCGACCCGTACGAACAGGCCAACCTGGCGCACAACACAAAGTTCGCGGCGAAACGGCGCGAGCTCCACGCGCTGCTCGCGCGCTGGATCGAGCGCACGCGAGACGAGTTCACTCTTCCGGAGGTCGGTTGAAATGACCAGGACGCTGCTCTTCCTCTGTACCGGCAATTACTACCGCAGTCGTTTTGCCGAGCACCTGTTCAATCATCTGGCGCACAGAGCGGGGCTCGCCTGGCGCGCCGATTCGCGCGGTCTCGCGCTCGAGTGGGGTGCGCACAACGTCGGGCCCATCTCTCGCGACGCGGCGCGCGCGCTCGAAGCGCTCGGGATCTCCGTGAACGACGATGAGCGCATGCCGCAGAGCGCGACAGCGCTCGACTTCGCCGGCGCCGACCGCGTCATCGCGCTCGATGAAACCGAGCACCGCCCGCTCATGGAAGAGCGCTTCCCCGACCACGCCGCCACGGTCGAGTACTGGCTGATCCACGATCTTGACCGAACCGACGCCGACTCGGCCCTCGCTCAGATCCAGACCGCCGTCCGCGATCTGGTCGAAGAGCTGAAGGCGGGGTATCCGGACCGGACATGACCTTCTACGGCCGCGTCCGGAACTCCAGATCGGCCAGCCGATCCAGCGCCTGATCGCGCGAACTGCCGCAGAGCTCGGCGGTAGCGGTGAACGCTCGGCACACCTCAGGGTAGTCGGGCGCTCCCCAGATCGTGCACTCGTACGTGAACGGATCCAGGTTGACGCAGACGACGCCGGCCGGTTTGCCGCCGGGCATCCCGGGGATCGCCGACGAGATCGACGGCGCGATGCAGCACGCGCCGCACCCGTGCCGGCACGCGATCGTAGTGCGCCCGGCGCGTAACGCTTCGCCGCCCGATATCATGTCGCTGCGCGGTCGATCGCGCGGAACGGATTCTGCGCGCGAAGCATCCCACCGTCCACGCCGATGATCTCACCGGTGATGTACCTACCGGCGTCGGAGCAGAGAAAGGTCACCAGCCCGGCGACATCGTCGGGTTCGCCGAAGGACCCGAGCGGAATCTGGCGGACCTGGACATCGCCGCGCTCTTCGATCATCTGTCGCGTCATGTCGGTCGCGATGATCCCCGGCGCGTACGCGTTCACGGTGATCCCGTAGGGACCGAGCTCCGCGGCGGCGAGCTTCGTCATCATCTCTATCGCGGCCTTCGTGCCGCCGTACGCGACCTGGCCGACGTCGGCGTAGTGCCCCGATATCGAGCTCGCGTTCACGATCCGGCCAAATCGCTGCTTCTTCATGTGCGGCAATACCGCCTGCGTCATCAGAACTGGCCCCTTGAAGTTGACGCGGATCATCTCGTCCAGGAACGCTTCGGTCATCTCGTCCAGGAACGCAAAGAGCGAGATCGCCGCGTTGTTGATCAGGTAGTCGACCCGTCCCCATTTCGTGACCGTCTCGTCGACAACGCGCCGAATGTCTGCCGCGTCTCCCGCATCGGCCTGCACCGTCAGGAGCTCACCAGTCGATGACCCCGACTGACGCTCCAACTCCGTTGCCGCCGCCTCGTCCGACGCGTATACCGCAGTGACGTTCACGCCGTCGCGAAGAAACGCCTTCGTGATTGCCCGCCCGATGCCTCGGGTCCCGCCGGTTACGATCGCAACGCGTGTCATTGATCACCTCCGGGTCGGATCATACCACGCCGCGCGTGCCGGCGCAGCCGCGACTCTTCAGCGAAGGCGCTACTCCGTGAGCATCCGCGCGACATCGACAGGAACGCGCTGTTCGGCGGACCGGATCGCCGCGTAGACCATCGCGACGGTCTGCATGTTGTCGGCCAGCGCCGTTTCCGGGGCGCGGCGCTCGTCGATCGCCGCGGTGAACTCGTCGAAGGTCGCCGACAGCGTCCAATCCGACGGCCGCGACGGCACCGCGATCGTACGCGATTCAGCCCCGCGTCGTACCTCGATCGTGTCGGCCGTCCACGCCATCGACCCATCGCTGCCGTGCAGTCGCCACACACCCTCCCACGGAGTGATGAACTCGTCGTAGGCCCAGCTCCCCGCGAACTGGAACTGGAGCCCGCCGCCCATTTCGAACACCGCGCTCACGCTCGGAGCCTTCCAGTGCGGCGTGCGCGCCGACCCTGACGCGGCACAGTAGACGCGCTCGGCATCGGTGCCGGTCACGTAACGGACCAGGTCGAACTGGTGGGTCGCGTTCTCGATCAGCAGCGGATACGCGTACTCGTTTCGCCAGTCACCGTCGGGGAACGTGTGCCCGACGAAGTACTCCATGCTCAGGAATTCCGGAACACCGATCTCACCCGACGCGACGACCTCGCGCGCGATCCGTGCGCCTTCGCCAAACCGATAGTTTTCGGCCACCATCACGACCCGGTCGCTCGATAGAGCCGCCGAACGGATTCGCAGACACTCGTCCCAGCTCCCGGCAAGCGGTTTCTCCACCAGCACGTGGAGGCCGGACTCCAGTCCGGCGCATACGTCATCGGCGTGGCGGAAGTGCGGCGTGGTCACCAGGAGCGCGTCGGCCGCATCGTCGGCGCTCAGCGCCTCCGCGAGCGTTGCGAATCGCCGTGACTCCGGTACGCCCGCCAGATCGCCGCAGCTCCCTCGCGTCTGCTCGTTGCGCGTCGCGATCGCCGCGACCTCCCACGCGCGATGCGCGCGAACAATGTCGAGCCACCGGCGTCCGAAGTCGCCAAGTCCGGTCTGGATCATGCGGTATTTCATCTCTGCTCCTCTGTCTTTCCGCTGCCGTCGCACGGTGCGGCCGTCACGAGTTGTGGTAGACCTCTTCCATTATCTTCCAGCCCTTCTGACCCGGAAACGGGATCTGCATCGGGGCGGTCATCGCGATCCACTCCTGATTGCGCGGCTGGGCATCCAGACGGGTCATGTCGGCTTCGTAGTCGCTTCCGTTATACTCGTAGTACCCGAACAGGTAGAGCGCGCCGTCGGGAAGACGCTCGATGAAGATCGAAAAGTTGCGGATCCCGGCTGCGGCGAGCAGATCTCTCACGCCAGGATGGGCATCCGCGTGCAACGCACGGTAGTCGCTGATGCGATCCTCGCGAACCCCGATCACCATTCCAACCCGCTGTATCGCCACTTCACTGCTCCTTGCTGCCGCATTGTCCGTACTGACCGATCCACCGGTATACTCTATCCGATTCGCGCCGAATGCAAGCCGGCGTGATCGGGATCATTGCTCACCTTGGAGGTGGCCATGGGCTACGAACCGAGCTGGAACTCGATCAGGAAGCATGAACTGCCGCAGTGGCTCCGCGACGGCAAGTTCGGCATCTACACGCACTGGGGAATCTACTCCGTGCCCGCGAACGGGCCGAACGGGACGTGGTATCCGTACAACATGTACCGGCCGGGTACCCCTCAGCACGACCACCACCGGGCGACCTACGGGCCGCCGGAGAAGTTTGGCTACAAGGACTTCATTCCGATGTTCACCGCCGAACGCTTCGATGCCGACGAATGGGCCGAGCTCTTCGGCGACGCGGGCGCGGTGTTCGCCGGTCCGGTTGCCGAGCATCACGACGGCTTTTCGATGTGGGACAGTTCGATCAACCCGTGGAACGCGGCTCGGATGGGGCCGAAGCGCGACGTGACCGGGTTGCTCGCGAAGGCGATCCGCGATCACGGGATGCGCTTCATGGTCGCGTTTCATCACGCGGAGAACTGGTGGTTCTTCAACCACAACGACGCGTACGACACGACCGATCCGGAGTACGCAGGGCTCTACGGCGAGCCCCACGACGCGAACCGCAGCATCGAAGACCTTCCGCGCGACTGGACCCGGCTCGCACGCCCCAACCGCGCCTTCCTGGACCAGTGGATCGCCAAGATCCGCGAGGTCGTCGACGGGTACCGCCCCGATCTGATGTGGTTCGACTTCGGGATCAAGTTCATCCAGGAGCACTACAAGCGCGAGTTTCTCGCCCACTACTACAACGCCGCTCAGGAGTGGGGGGCCGACGTCGCGGTTACGTACAAGAATCACGATCTGGTCCCCGGAAGCGGGTTGATCGATCTTGAACTCGGCCGGTTCAGCGACATGACGTACAACGAGTGGATCACCGACACGACCGTCGATGACGGGGAGGGGTGGTGCTTTCTCACCGACAACACGTACAAGCAGCCCACGGAGGTGGTGCACTACCTGATCGACAACGTGAGCAAGAATGGCCACCTTTTGCTCAACGTCGATCCGAGACCGGACGGCACGATCCCCGACCAGTCGCAGCACATCCTGCGCGAAATGGGCAAGTGGCTACGCGTGAACGGCGAAGCGATCTACGGGACCACCCCCTGGATGGCGTACGGCGAAGGACCCACTCGCATGGAGAAGACCGGAGGCTTCACCGAAGGCGAGAAGCTCACCTATACGCCCGCCGACTTTCGCTTCACGATGAGCGGCGACGTGCTCTACGCGATCGCGCTCGCGTGGCCGGAGCGTGAGGCGGTGATCAAGACGGTCTGGGAGAAGCTCTATCCGCAGGAGATCGTACGGATCTCGATGCTCGGCATCGACGGCGATCTGCGGTGGACCTATGACGACGCGGCGCGTGTGGTCAGGGTAGAGACTCCCGACCGGCGGCCGTGCGATCATGCGTATGTACTCAGGATCGAGCGGCGGCGGCCGTTCGCCGACGAACGAGGGGGGAAATCGTGAAAGTCGACGCGCATCAACACTTCTGGGAGTACAACGACCGCGACTACGTTTGGATGGGGCCCGCGCACGACGCGATCCGGCGCACCTTTCTCCCCGACGATCTGACGCCGCTTCTGGACTCGATCGGATTCGACGGGTCGGTCGCGGTTCAGGCGCGGCAGACCGTGGAGGAGACCGAGTGGCTGCTGTCGCTTGCAGCGCGCCACCCGCGCGTGCTCGGCGTCGTCGGCTGGGTGGATCTTCGATCCGCGCACATCGGCGAGCAGATCGACCGATACGCCGCGGACCCGAAGTTCGTCGGCGTGCGCCACGTCGTGCACGACGAGTCCGACGACAAGTTCGTGCTCCGTGCCGACTTCCAGCACGGGGTGTCGCTCCTTGAGCCCGCCGGTCTCACGTACGATCTGCTGCTCCATCCGCGGCACATCCTGCCGTCGATCGAACTCGTCGACTCGTTTCCGAATCAGCGGTTCGTGATCGATCACATCGCGAAACCCCCGATCGCAGCAGGAGAGATCGAACCGTGGGCGAGCGATCTGCGTGAGATCGCACGCCGCGACAACGTCTGGTGCAAGCTGTCGGGCATGGTAACCGAGGCCGACCGCCGCGCCTGGACTCCTCCCGACTTCACCCCGTATCTGGACATTGTCATCGAAGCGTTCGGCGCCGACCGGCTCATGATCGGATCCGACTGGCCGGTCTGCACGCTCGCCGGTGCGTATCGTCCGGTGATGGATATCGTAATCGACTACGCCGAACGCCTGTCGCACGAAGAACGCGCGGCGATACTCGGCGGTACCTGCGCGCAGTTCTACGGCCTCGGCCGATCCGGCAGCAAGGGGCACGCATGAAGGTCATCGAACTCGACGGAGCGCAGAACCTGGTCGAACGGTCGGCGTCCGATCCAACCGCCGGTCCCGGCGAAGTCTGCATCCGGGTCCATACCGTGGGCATCTGCGGGTCGGACATCGAATACTACCTCCACAACCGGATCGGGAGCTTCATCCCGCGCGGTCCGCTCGTGCTCGGGCACGAGCTTTCCGGCGAAGTGGTCGCCGCGGGCTCGCCGCCTGAGCCGACACCGATGTCGACCGCGCCGGGGGCCGGAGGGCACGGTGTGGAGGTCGGGAGCCGCGTCGCGATCGATCCGTCGATGCCGTGCCGGGTCTGCGACTACTGTCGTTCCGGCCGGCACAACCTGTGCACCAATCTGAAGTTCATCGGTACCGCCGCAACCGTTCCCCATCTGGCGGGCGGTTTCGCGCGCTACGTTGTTGTTCCCCGCGCGAACTGTTTTGTGATCCCCGACGATGTATCGTGGGGTGAGGGAGCGTGCCTTGAGCCGGTTTCGGTCGCGGTGCACGCGGCGTTGCGTGCCGGGGTGGTTGCCGGGAGGCGAGTCCTGGTCAGCGGTGGCGGCACGATCGGACAGTTCGTCGCGCTCGTCGCGCGCGCGTTCGGGGCGGCCGTCGTCGCGGTCAGCGATCCGCAGCAACATCGCCGTGAGTTCGCCGTGGGCCAGGGTGCGGATTTCGGCGTCGATCCGACGAAGCCCGACGACATGGCGCGCGTGCGGCAGCAGACCGGAGGGTTCGACCTGATCTTCGAGGCGTCAGGCGCGCCGCCAGCCGTACGAGCCAATCTGGAGATCGTGAACCGCGGCGGTACGATCGTCCAGATCGGCAGTATCGCGGCCAACGTGGAACTCCCGATGAACCTGGTCATGAGCAAGGAGCTCACGGTCGTCGGGTCGTTCCGCTACGCCGACGTCTACCCGGTGTCGATGAACCTGCTCGCAAGCCGGCGCGTCGACGTGCGCCCGCTCATCTCGGCGACCTACCGTTTCGCCGACACCCCTGCCGCCTTCGCGCTCGCCGCCGAACGCGGGAACGCGATCAAGATCCAGGTCGAGCACGACGCGTAGGGGCGGGCGCCGACGCCGGTGAATGGGCCCGGGGGGCCGGTACTACGCCACCGCCTGCGGGTGGTCGTCGCGGACCAGGTCGGAGAGGTTGGCGGCGCGGGCGTTGCTCTTTACCTGCTCGACGTTCTTGCAGCCGGGGATGACTGCGGTGACGGCGGGGTTCTTGAGGCACCACGCGAGCGCCCATTCGGCCATCGGGACGCCGTTCGGGACCTCGTCGCGGCCGATCTGCTCGACCTCACGAAGCCGCCCCTCCACCTTCTCGCGGTCGTGGCGGCTGCGCACGTCGGTCTTGTCGAAGGAGACCCCCGGCTTGTACTTGCCGCTCAGGTACCCGCTCGCGAGCGGCACGCGCGCCAGGACGCCCAGATCGTGCTGTTCGCAGAGCGGGAGCACCGCCTCCTCGGGTGCACGGTCGAGCCGGTTGTAGACCACTTGGATCGCCTCTGCGCCGACTTCCGCTGCCTTGCCGGTCTGGTAGTCGTTCGTGTTCGCGCCAATCGAGATGCCGATGTGCCGGACCTTGCCCTGCGCCTTGAGCTTCGCGAGCTGGTCCCAGAGCGCCGGGTTGTCAAAGACGTCATCGCCACCCGAGTGGAACTGGAGCAGGTCGACGTAGTCGGTTCGTAGCGCGCGTAGCGAATCTTCCAGTTGGCGCGTCACGCCGTCGGCGTCCCAGATCTGGTCGCGCTCAAACAGCCCCGTGAACCGGTGGCCGAACTTTGTCGCGATGAACCACGTCTCTCGCTCGCCGGGGAACGTCTCCTCGAGTGCGCGGCCGATGAACTGCTCCGACAGATGATCGCCGTAACACTCGGCGGTGTCGATCAGGTTGATACCGACCTCGCGCGCGGCGACGAACATCGCGTTCACCTCCGACTGCTCGAACTCCTTGCCCCACTCGCCGCCGAACTGCCACGTGCCCATGCCAACGACCGATACTCGCTCTGTGGTTTTCCCCAAACGTCGATACTTCATGCTGTCAACGTACCGCGAATGGCGGTGTGCGCAAAGCGGGCCGCCCGGTTCTCCGACCTCTACCCCCGGTTGGTGAAGCCGTCCCACCCGCCGAAACAGTCGCGCCAGTACCGCTCGATCTCTTCGCGCAGGTCCACCGGCAGGCGCGGCGAGACCGGGAATGTCTCGGCTCCCGCGAGTTCGGAGACGACGCGAACGTGCGCATCGATCATCGACGCGATCAGCGTAGGGTCGAGCTTCGATCGGTCGTCGTCTCTTTGGTGGTGGTAGAAGCGCCCCGCGGTGCAGTTTGCGCGGTACACCCAGTGTCCCGGGAGTCCAGCCGCGTGGAACGGGAACGCGTCCTGGTACGGGACCGTGTCGATCGTGTAGTCCGAGTACACGCCGTGGCTTTCGATGAGCTCCTGAAGCCAGCCCGCGGCGGCCGATTCGGCGCAGACGTGCAGGTCGAACCACCCCATCCGCGATCCGAAGCTATCGAAGTTGCAGACGTACCCGCCGCGCCGTTCGATGTCGGCCCGGTGCGTCCGCACGTACGACGCGCTCCCAACCGAAAGCTGCTCCTCCGCGCCGAACGATATCAGCCGCACCGGGCGTCTGCGCGGGATCGGCGCGAGCAGCCTCGTGAGTTCGAGCACCGCGGCGACGCCGGTCGCGTTGTCGTCCGCCCCCGCGCTGTCGGCCTGCGTGTCGTGATGGCCGCCGACGAACACGACCGGCTCGTCGGTGTCGGCCGGGTCGCGCGTCGTCGGCGGTAGCTCCGCTATCACGTTCTGCGACCGCGAGTCGACCGGGCCGCCGACGATTCGCACGCGCGCGGCGCGAGCGTCGGCGAACCGCCACGCGTGCTGGTACGGGATCGCGACCGTAGGCACGACGCCGTACGAGTGCACGTACGCCGGGAAGAGGCCGTCCGCCCTCGGCTCGGCGGCCGGGTAGCGCACGTCGACGAGGATCAGAAACGCCGGGCCCGCCGCGATCAACCGCCGGTAGTGGTCGGGGTTCTCGATGTGCGTGCCAAGAAGCATGACCGCCTTGCCGCGGTACGGCTGGTACGATTCGCGGCGCAGCATCGGCGGCTCGACCACGACCAGGTCACCTTTGATCGTCCGGCCGCCGGTTCCGACCGAGCCGCCGACCGTCGAACACGGCACATCATGCCATTGGTCGCCGTGGAAGAACGAGCACGACTCTTCGGTCACCCGGCGGGATCGGACCGGAAACGTTTCGATCGTTACTTCTGCGCCGTGCGCGCGCATTGCGTCGGCGATGTAATCCGCGGCCGCCGCCTCTTCGGGGGATCCCGCCAGACGCGGTCCTATCGTTTCGGAAAGCTGTGCGATGTGGTGGTCGATCAGTCGTGGGTCGCAGTTCTGCATCGTTCGATTGTACCGCGCCGGCGCGAACGACGATAGGCGGCGGGTTTTCACCAAGCCTGAACCTCTTGCAGCAAAACGGCGCTTCGCCTACTGTGTGGTGTACAGGAGGACAGATTGGCCATTCAAGTAGCGAAAGTAATACTGAAGAGCGTGACCGATGCATCGGGTCTTGAGGAGTGCATCCGCAAGGGGCAGTTCAAGGCGGATGAGGTTATCGCCGTCATCGGCAAGACCGAGGGTAACGGCGGCGTCAACGACTTCACCCGGATCCTTGCGGACCGCGCGTTTCGCGAGATGCTTCTGAAACACGGCACTCGCTCACAGGACGAAGTTGCGGAAGTGCCGTTGGTCTGGTCGGGCGGTTGTGACGGCGTGATCACGCCGCACGCGACGGTCTTCGCGCGTACGGAAACGAAGGGCACCCCCGGAAAGTCCCGACTGGTTGTTGGCCAGGCGATGAGTCCGCAGATCCTTCCGGAGGACATCGGACGCCTTTCGATGGTTGAGAAGGTTGCCATTGGCGTCAAGAAGGCAATGGAGGCCGCCGGCATCACCGATCCGAAGGACGTCCACTACGTGCAGACGAAGACGCCACTGCTGACAGTGGACGCGGTGCAGGATGCAGAGAGTCGAGGCAAGACGGTGGCGTGCGAGGTCCACGAGTCGATGGGCGTGTCCAACGGAACCACCGGACTCGGTATCGCGGTTGCGCTTGGTGAGGTGAAGAACCCGAAACCCGAGGACGTCTGCAAGAATCTCGATCTGTACTCGTCGGTTGCCTCGTGCTCGTCGGGAGTCGAGCTCGATCGCGCGCAGATCGTTCTGATGGGCAACGTCGACGGCGCCGGTGGGCGCTACCGAATCGGGCACAGCATCATGAAGGATGCCCTCGACATGGACGGAATCTACGATGCGATCCGCGACGCCGGACTCGACCTCCCCGACCGGCCGCGATCTTCAGACCTGGGCGATCGTGTCGTGAACTGCTTCATGAAGTGCGAGGCCGACCGCCGTGCACTGCTCCGTGGTCGTCGACAGATCATGCTCGATGACTCCGACGTCTCCTGGCACCGACACGTGAAGGCCGCGGTTGGCGGTATCGCCGCGACCGCGATCGGCGACCCGGCTGTGTTTGTGTCGGTCGACGCGATGCACCAGGGTCCGCAGGGCGGCGGTCCGGTGATCGCTATCGTTGATCTTGGCGAGTAGCACACGACGTAAGAGCCTGCGGGCAAGCTAATCAGAGGCGCTGTCCCGCCGAGCCCATCGTCGGGCCGCGGGCGGCGCCGGTCGGTCGTATGCGTGCCCCGTCCTGGGGCCGTTGACCAGCGGTAATACCACAGTTATACTGCTCTGGTATGAAGACTGCGATCTCACTTCCGGATGACTTGTACGACGACGCAGAGCAGACCGCGCGTGCGATGGGAATCCCG
>SKVA01000054.1 GCA_007129695.1 Spirochaetaceae bacterium
CCATTCCGGCGTCCTCGGGGGGGGGGCAGCACCGTGATCCCGAACCAACCCGTACGCGACGCGTACACCACGGAGGCAGTAGATGGAGCCAGAGATTCTGGGACCGATTCTGGAGCTGTTCCGCTCGCCGGAGTTCGCGGCGCGCTCGCCGGCGCTCCCGCCAACCTCCGACCCGGACATGCGGCTGACCACGTCGGCAACCGTCTACCAGCCCGGGAAGGAACCGAATCGGGCCTTCATCCACCGCATCATGGATCAGCTCGCGCTCCCGGGTAGCGGCATCATTGGCATAGACCACCTGCGCGACCTGGCCGACCGTTCGGCCCGGGGCGTGCCGTGCCTGATCCTGATGGAGCACTACTCCAACTTCGACATACCGTGCCTTGACTACCTCGTGCGGGCGGCCGGCAGCGCGGAGATCGCCGATCGGATCACCGCGATCGCCGGGATGAAGCTCAACGAAGAGAGTCCGTACGTCCACGCGTTCGCCGAGGCGTACACGCGGATCGTCATCTACCCGTCGCGAAGCCTGCTCAAGTTCACCGAGCCCGATGCGCAGAAGCGCGAACAGGCCCGCAGCCGCGAGATCAACATGGCGGCAACGCGCCAGATGATCCGCCTGAAGCACGAAGGCCACATGATCCTGGTCTTCCCGAGCGGCACGCGCTACCGCGAGGGCGATCCCGACACGAAGCGCGGCGTCAAAGAGGTCGACTCCTACCTCAAGTCGTTCGATGCGATGGTGCTGGTGTCGATCGCGGGCAACGTGCTGCGGATCCACCCGACCGGCGACATGAACCGCGACCTGGCCACGCGGGATCTAGTGGTCCTCAACGTCTCCGAGCCGCTGTCGTGCACCGAGTTCCGTGATACTGCGCGGGTGTCCGCCGCCGTGACCGACGACCCTAAGCAGGCGGTCGCCGACGCGGTGATGGCCCGACTGGAAACGCTCCACGCCGAAGCCGAGGCCGAGCGCGTCCGAAGACTTGCGGCAGGATAGCCGCGGCAGGATAGCCGCTACAGGAGTTCCGAACGGTACCACCGGTCGACGTCGAGCGACAGTCTGACCGACAGCGTGGTCATCCCGTACTTCTGGAAACTCGGCGCCAGTTCGGTGCCGGGACCAAGAAACTCCAGCACTACCTCACCGACGCGCTGCTTCCGCAGCTCGCCCACGGCGTGGTAGAAGAGACCACGCCCAAGACCAAGGCCACGGAAATCCGGGAGCACGTAGAACTGCTCGACGAACGCGACCCGCGCGCCGTCGCGCTCGTTGACGACCGCCCACAGGAACGCGGCGAACTCTTCACCCGATGTCTGACCGACGATCACGACGCTCTGTGGAGCGTCGGGGGCAGGAACGCCTGCGCGCCTCCGATCGCGGTGCAGCTGCACGACCGCCGGGTCGCGATCGGCAAACACTTCGTCGAACGCGGCGCGATCGAGCTCGACGATCGTCTCCAGGTCGTCGGCGTCGGCGAGCCTGAACTCGAAGTCGATGTCGATGAGTTCGGTCGTCTCGGTCTCGTTGAACTCCGACTCCAACCGGGCGAGCCCTTCGCTTTCGCGCAGCGTGTTGAACCAGTCGACGACGAGCGAGCGCATGTGGCGCTCCTTGAACAGGTACCAGCTGCGCTCGATCTCCCGGCGCTCGCGCACCGTGTCCTTGAACTGGCGAAACACGCCGCGACCCGACGCAAGGATCGCCCGAAGCCGCTCGCGGAAAATCGGGTTGTGGAGCGTCGCAACGAACTGCTCCATCAGGTTGTAGCCGTCGACGCTCCGCCAGCTCGGAAGCTCGATGTAGCGATCGGTCGAGTCGGCGTCTGCCTCGTCGATCGACACGACCGCCGACTCGCGAGCGTCCAGGACGTAGACCGCGTCCTGGTTCTCCATCCCGAAGATCACCTGGTCTACCAACTCGCGACTCATCCGCAGCGACTCTATCATGACAAGCTTCCTGCTATCTGTTCGATCGCGCTCGCGATCTGGCTCGCGTGCGCGCGTAACACGCGCGTGGAACCGCGCGTGAGGATCTCCACCTCTCCGTCATCCTCGAACCGACGCGCGACGATGACGCGGTACGGTACGCCGATCCGAACCGACCGGCCGATCCCGATCCCGTACGCACCCATCGGCGCGATGAACCCGCCCCTGCGCAACAGCTCCTGACCCCGGCTTCGTACCGATCGTGGCGTGTCGCGCGACGTCTTTCCGACCAGCTTGCTGTAGAGCACTCGCTATTCTACAACGACTCCCAGCTGACGAAAAGCCGTCGGCATGGTAGGGTACGGGCAATGGAGGCATTATGAGCACTATCGAGTTCATCGAAGCAAGAGAAATACTCGACTCCCGCGGAAACCCCACCGTTGAAGTAGACGTCGTCCTGGAGGACGGGTCGTTCGGCAGGGCCGCGGTACCGTCGGGAGCATCGACCGGCGAGCACGAGGCGGTGGAACTGCGCGACGGAGACAAGGCGCGATTCAAGGGCAAGGGCGTCCTCAAGGCGGTGGAAAACGTGAACAACGTCATTGCCGCGGAGATGGAAGGGCTCGATGCGCTCGACCAGGTGGATATCGACACGACGCTGATCGAGCTCGACGGAACGGAGAACAAGTCGAAGCTCGGCGCGAACGCCATTCTGGGCGTGTCGCTCGCGACCGCGCGCGCCGCGGCCGACTATCTGGAGATCCCGCTTTTCAAGTACCTGGGACCGTACCACACGACGACGCTGCCGGTTCCGATGGCGAACATCCTCAACGGCGGATCGCACGCTGACAACTCGGTCGACTTCCAGGAGTTCATGATCATGCCGGTCGGAGCCGAGTCGTTCCGCGAAGCGGTCAGGATGACCGCCGAGATCTTCCACACGCTCAAGGGAGTGCTGTCGGACAAGAGCTACTCGACCGCGGTCGGCGACGAAGGCGGCTTCGCGCCCAACCTGAAGAGCAACGAAGAGGCGGTGGAGCTGATCCTCCAGGCGATCGAGAAGGCCGGCTACAAGGTCGGCGATCAGGTGATGATCGCGCTCGACCCGGCCGCGAGCGAGTTCTACGACGCGAAGAAGGAGCGCTACATCTTCAAGAAGTCGGACAACCGCGAGCTGACATCGGAAGAGATGGCGTCGTACTGGGCCGAATGGGCCGGCAAGTACCCGATCATCTCGCTCGAGGACGGAATGGCCGAAGACGACTGGACCGGCTGGAAGGCACTGACCGAGAAGATCGGCAAGAAGGTGCAGCTCGTCGGAGACGACCTGTTCGTCACCAACACTGCGCGACTTTCGCGCGGGATCAAGGAAGGCATCGCGAACAGCATCCTGATCAAGGTCAACCAGATCGGCACGCTCACCGAAACCTTCGAAGCGGTTGAGATGGCCAAGCGAGCCCGCTACACCGCGATCGTCAGCCACCGCAGCGGTGAGACCGAGGACGCGTTCATCGCCGACCTGGTCGTCGCGTTGGGAACGGGGCAGATCAAGACCGGAAGCATGAGCCGGTCCGACCGGCTCGCGAAGTACAACCAGCTGATGCGAATCGAAGACATGCTCGAAACCACCGCTCGCTACGCGGGCAAGGACGCGTTCTACTGCCTGTAGAGGCGTCCGATGATGCCGGCGCGCGCCGGTCGGGGCCCCGGGTCAAACCGGGGCCCTTCTTGTCTACGCTTCCACGGTAAACGCGGAGTAGCCCTTCCGAGCGATCGATCTGAGATCGACGTCGGTCACGTGCGCGTGCGGTGGGCCTTTCCTGAGCCAGTCGATCATCGCGTCGACGGCCGCAGCGCTCCCCTCGCCCTCCACGTAGACCGATCCGTCGGGTTCGTTGCGGACGAATCCGCGGACGCCCAGGCGCGAAGCCATCGAGCGAGCCGAGTACCGAAACCCGACCCCCTGAACCCGACCATGAACAACCGCACGAAACGCTTTGTGATCGGGCATGCGCTCAGATCGAGGTTCGTTCCTCGATGAGCCGTTCGATCACCGCCAGGAGCTGGTCGAGCTCGAGCGGCTTCGCGACGAACGCGTCGGCTCCGTCGTCGAGGATCGCCTGCTGCTCCTGCGGGTCGTCGAGCCCGGAGATCGCGACGATGATCGGCTTGGCCGGCCCGCTCGACTCCTTGATGCTTCGCGCGAGCTTGTGGCCGTTGACGCCGGGCAGGTCGATGTCCAGAACAACCAGACCCGGCTTCTTTTCGGCGAGCAGCTTCCCGGCCTCGAATCCGTCGAACGCCTGGAAGACCTCCAGACCGCTGCGCTTCTTCGCCAGGTACTGCGTGATCAGATTGTTCAGGTCGTGGTCATCGTCGACAATCAACGCGGTGTCGACGTCCATCTGTTCGTCGAGCACGCGCTGGAGCTCTTCGGGCATTCTCATCCCGCGCGAGTGAAGAAACTGGACCAGGTCCTCCGAGTAGACCCGGTACTGGCCGCCCGGGGTCGTGAACGCCTTGAGATAACCGTTCTTGATCCAGTTGATGGCGGTCTGGTTTACGACTCCGCAGATGTTCGCTACTTCGAGCGCGGAGAATATCCGCACCTTCTTGTCGTTTCTTGCCATGGTTCTCCCTCGAACTGACCGCGACGTACCTCTATGGTAGCAGGCCGCGCGCGTTTCGGCAAGTATATATGTGAAACATCCAGAATATCAACGTAGCCCCGGATCGTCCGACGCGGCATCATCCGCGACCGATCGCGCGACCCGGAGAGAGAACCCGCGCCGCACCAGCTTGTCGACGATCTGTTCGGCCGGCAGCGCGCGTCGCCGGGTCAGACGATCGGCGTAGTCGCGGGCGAGCCCCACTTCGTCGGTACCGTCGTCGCGCATCACCGACTCGACGGCGGCGGCGGCCAGGTCGCCGGCGATGCCGCGCTCGCGCAGTCGCGCGACCATGTGGCGCGGATCTTCCGGGTGCCCCGACAGTCGGCTGCGCACCCAGCTTTCGGCGTAGCGCCGATCGGACAATGCCCCATCGCGCTCCAGGTCGTCGAGCACCGATCGGATGGTGTCGGCGGGAAGATCGCGCCGCAAGAGCTTCTGCATCAGGAGAAAACGACTGTGTTCGGATCGAGCCAGAAGAGAGATCGCCTGCCCCCGGACCTGGACGATCGCGCTGCGTTCCAGGATCGACTGCCACTCAGAGACGGGCAGTTCGTCGCCTTCGTGGAAAGGCGACTCCTCCCAGACGCGCATCGACACAAAAAAAGAGGAAGCGTCGGACAGGACGACGTGAATCTCCTGCCCGGGCCTCCTCCGTCTGCTCTTCGCGAGCTCCTGTACCTTAACGCTTGGAGAACTGGAACTTCTTCCGTGCTCCGGGTTGTCCATACTTCTTGCGCTCGACCATTCGCGGATCGCGGGTCATGAACCCGTTCGCGCGCAGCGACGGGAGGTTGGTCTCGTCGTGCTTCACGAGCGCGCGAGACAGTCCGTGACGGATCGCACCGGCCTGCCCGGACGGACCGCCGCCGATTACGTTGACGACCACGTCGAACTTGCCGACGTTGTCGGTCACCGCGAGCGGCTGCTCGCAGATGTACGCCTGGACCTGATTGGGAAAGTACTCACCCAGGTCCCGACCGTTGATACTGATCTTCCCGGTACCCTGCCGGAGGTAGACTCGAGCGACCGACGTCTTGCGCCGGCCGGTGCCTAGTGCCAGATTCTGCTCCACTTCCTCAGACTCCTTTACGGTATGGACAGGACTTCCGGCTGCTGCGCAGCGTGCGGATGATCCGGCCCGGCGTAGACCTTAACGTTCGTGAACAACTTCCGCCCAAGCCGGTTCTTCGGCAGCATCCCGCGGATCGCATGCTCGACCGGATAGGTCGGCTTGTGGCCCATCATCTGCTCGAAGCTCCGCGACCGGAGCGCCCCCGGGTATCCCGAGTGGTGGTAGTACATCTTCTGCATCGGCTTGTTGCCGGTTACGCGAACCTTGTCGGCGTTGATGACGATCACGTAGTCACCAATCTCCTGATTCGGAGCGAACTCGGGCTTGTGCTTCCCGCGAAGCAGAGTCGCGACCTTCGTCGCGAGCTTCCCGAGAATCATGCCTTCGGCATCGACAACGTACCAGTTTCGCGCAACATCCTGCGTTTTGACAAATAAGGTCTTCATCTGCTCTTCCCGAAAGTCTATTCGTTCTTCTCGGCAGCCTCTTCCGCTTCTTCCTTCTTCGCCTCGATCCGGTCCTTGATATCGGCAATGCCGATGAAGACCGCGATCAGACCGACGAAGATCGCAAGAATAGGAACACCGCCCTTGAGGAAGTCAACCACGTAGGGCCACCACTGAAGCGACCACGCAACCGGAAGCACCGAGTAGACAGCAAACGCGATAAACACCAGACCTACGATCAGGGCTACCATCAAGACCTCCTCAACCTTCGAAACGTTCATGTAAGATAGCAAATTCCGCGATAGTGTCAACCACCCGCAACCGACCGGCGCCTGGCGCAGCGGCGCGCGGGCCGTCGCCGTCGCGGCCCGGAGTCAGTATCTTCGGCGTATGCACGAGGTATCGATCGATCGGCTGCGCTGCGTCGGGTGTGGCCTGTGCGAAGAGACGCTGCCGGAAGTCTTCCAGGTCGACCAGGTCGCCGCCGACGTCATCGTGTCCGGCGTCGACGGCCCGCTGGTCGCAGAAGTCGCTGCGGTCATGCACGACTGTCCGGTCGCAGCGATCTGCGTGCGTCCGCTACTGCATCCGGCGGCGGACGACGATGACCAGGAATGCGATAGAGAAGAAGAGCATCGGAACATTCGTCAGTATCAGCGGGAACACCGCTACGCCCCGGATGGTCACCTGGTCGAGCCTCACCATGCCGAGCGTTTCCAGCGCTGAGAGTACGACATCGCCGTAGTGCGCGACGGTTCCGACCACGATGAGCATCCACGCGGTGTCGCGGGTCCGTGACCACACGAGTATCGCCAGGAACGTCGCCACCGCACCGATCACGAACCTTGAACCCATCGTGATGATCTGATCGACTCCCATCACCCCTCCTGTGCGGCGGCTTCGCCCGCGGCCCGCTCGAGTAGCTTACGTTCGCCATCCGACAGCTCGCCCGGGACGATCGACGGGCACCGTGCGTCCGGGCTGATCACGATACCCGCGCGCAGGAACGACTCGAACCGGTTGCGGTACCAGTCGGGACGGTCGAGTTCGGCGGGTGTGGCAACGGGCCACAGATAGGGCCCCACGGCACGGAACCCTGGCATGAGAGGCGGGCGCGACCGTGCGTCGCCGGACTCCGTTGGCGCATCGCGGAGCGTACGGACCAGTGCGTCGGCCGACGACGCGACCGCGCGCAGGATCGCCTCCGGCAGGAGCGCCGCTTCGCCCGCGCGCCGCCGGCGAAACACCACCGGGACGACCGAAAAGAAGGAGGGGCACGGCACGGTCGGCACGATCGCGTCGCACCGACCGGCGATCGCATCGCGGTCGCGCAGGAAGGGCCGCCACACGACGACGGGTCCGGCGTCTGCGGGCAGATCGGGATCGGCCAGGTCGCGCACGGCCTGTGACCGGCCCGCGACGGCCATCCCCGCTCCGGCGAGCGCCGCATCGGCGTGGGCCCTGGTAGCGTAGAGCCCTACCTGCGCCTCTTCGACCCGAATGTCGCACACGGCGAGCAGCCGCACGATCGCCTGGCGTGCACGGTGAGCCTGCGCAGACGGAAGCGGGACCAGGCATCCTCGCTCGATGGCCGCCTTCGTGTCGCGGATGAGTCCGGCGGCGCGGTGGCCCAGGATCGCCCGGCCGGCGTCCTGATAGCAGTCGATCAGCCTCCGGCCATCGGGCGTGTAGAGTCGGTACCCGCGCGCGCGGCGGATGCGCGGAAGAAGCGTAAGGAGCGTAGTGTCGACGTCACAGATCACCGGCGATCCTCTCAAGGTTGGAGTAGCGCGTGAGAAACCGCGCGGTGCGGCCGGTCTCGAACTGCACTTGGACGACCGGTTCGCCGTTGCTGTCCCAGCTGCGCGTGACCACACCGGCACCGTAGTCGTCGTGGTAGACCGCAGCGCCGGGCGGAAGCCCCGCGGCGGTCGAAGCCGCGCGGGCACGCGGGGCTCCCGGACGCCCGGTTCGGGACAAACCGCGGCGCGAGACGAGCTCGCTCGGGATCTCGCTCAGGAAACGGCTTGGAACGCACTCCCTGGTCTGCCCGTGTAGCCGGCGCGACGCGCACGAACAGAGGTGCAGTTCGTCGCGGGCGCGGGTCACCGCGACGTAGAAGAGCCGTCGCTCCTCCTCGATCTCATCGGGGTCGGTGTCGGCGCCGCGGGGAAAGAGCCCCTCCTCCAGACCGGTGATGATCACGCGGTCAAACTCGAGTCCCTTCGTGTTGTGCATCGTGATGAGCGTCACGCGCGAAGACTCATCGGTGTCGAGCTCGCGCCCCTGGTCGAGCTCGATCAGCTCAAGAAACTCGCTCAAGCCCTCTTCGCTCGCCGGATAGAGGCTTGCCGCGTTGACGAGTTCCTCCAGGTTTTCGAGCTTCGTCTTCGCGGTCACCTCGTCGGTGTTGGCCGCGTGGTGCTCCCACAGGCCGCTATCGCGGATGAGCCGTTCGGTGAAGCCGGACAGCGTTCCAGTGCCGAGCGTCCCTGTCACCGCGGTGACCGTGTCGACGAAGGCTCGAAGCGCCGACGCGGCGCGCCTGGAGAGCTTCGGGATCGCGGCCTCCGCGGCGATGAACAGGTCACCGCGGGCGTCGGCGAGGCGATCGGCGACCGCCTGGACGCTCTTGTCGCCGAGCCCGCGCGTCGGCTTGTTGACGATCCGCCGGAACGATATCTCGTCGCGACGATTCGCGACCAGGCGCAGCAGCGCGAGCGCGTCCTTGATCTCTTCGCGCTCGTAGAAGCGCAACGATCCAACGATCCGGTACGGAACGTTTGCGCGCAAAAACGCCGTCTCGAACAGCCTGCTCTGCGCGTTGGTCCGGTAGAGGATCGCGGTCTCGACGTCGTCCTGTTCGATCAGGTTCAGGCAGAACTCCACCTCGTGGTCCTGATCGCCGAGGAGATTGACCGTCGGGGCATCCCCGCCGGCACGATCGGTCCAAAGCGTCTTGCCGAGCCGCCCGACGTTGTTGCGCACAACCGCCCCGGCGATGTCCAGGATAGGGTTGGTCGACCGGTAGTTCTGCTCCAGTTTGACGATCGACGTCCCCGGAAAGGTGTCGGCGAACGTCAGGATGTTTCTCACCTCTGCACCGCGAAATCGGTAGATGCTCTGATCGTCGTCGCCCACGACGCACACGTAGGTCGAGTCGTTCGCAAGCTGCTTCAGCAGTTCGTGCTGCGCGACATTCGAGTCCTGATACTCGTCGACCAGAATGTAGCGGAAGCGCTGCTGGAGCCGCGTGCGGATCGCGGCGTTGTCGCGCAGCAGTTCGACGGGCTTCAGGATCAGCTCGCCGAAGTCGACGTTCCCGATCTCCTGCAGCCGCTCCTGATACGCACGGTAGACCTCTGTGAACTCGGGCTCGTGCGTGATGACGTCCAGATTATCGGCCGCGCGCAACCCGTAGTCCTTTGCGCGGCTGATCTGCCGCGCGTAGCGGACGAGCGTTGCGCGGTTCTCTTCAGGATAGATCGAGCGCAGCAGCATCACCGCATCGTCATCGTCGTAGATCGAGAAGCTTCGCGACAGCCCCGCCTCCGCGGCGTTGCGCCTGAGCATCCACGCGCCAAAGCTGTGAAAGGTCCGGATCATCGCGTCGCCGGCTTCGGCGGTGATCGCCGCGGCGCGCTGGCGCATCTCACCGGCCGCCTTGTTCGTGAAGGTGACGGCCAGGATCGAGTGCGGCGACACGCCGTAATGCCTGATGAGCCACGCGATTTTGACGGTGATGACGCGGGTCTTGCCCGACCCCGCTCCGGCAAGGATCAGTAGCGACCCTTCGCAGTGGAGCACCGCCGCGCGCTGCGCGTCGTTGAGCGAATCGAGCTCGGGGAGACCTGACACGCTACGATCCTATAGCGGCACCGCTTCCACGTCCAGTCCGTTGCGGCGGACGATCCGGCACCGGACGAGATCGCCGGGAACGACCGCGGGCCCGTCGGCAGGATCGGGGACGTGGATCACGACCGCACCGTCGACGTCGGGCGCCTGAGCGTAGCACCGCCCGAGCGCGAGCGGCTCCTGCGGCACGAGCTCTTCGACGAGCACGTCGAGCGTGCGCCCGACGAGCCGCTCGACCCGTTCGTGCGTGATCGGCCGCTGCCGTTCAGACACCAAGTCGGCCCGGCGCAGCGCGAGTTCAGGAGGCACATCGAGCGGTGGGCTGCCGTTCATCGCACGGGTGCCGTCTTCGGGGGAGTACGGGAAGACGCCGAGCCAGTCGAGCTGCACCCTCTGCTGGAACTCGAGCAGCTCGTCGAACGCCGCGTCGTCCTCGCCGAAAAAACCCACCAGAAACGTCGATCGCAGGAACACGTCGGGAAGCGCGTCCCTGATCCGCGAGACCAGGTCCAGGTACCCGTCGGCGGTTCCGGGACGCGCCATCCGGCGCAGAACCGCGGTCGACGCGTGCTGGAACGGTATGTCGAAGTACGGAAGGATCCGCGGGTCGTCACGCACGATGTCCAGAAATCCCTCCGGAAACCGGTCGGGGTAGACGTAGAGCAGCCGGACCCAGAACTCTCCCGGCAGCTGCGATATCGCGCGAAGGAGCGCCTCTCCGGTGGCGGTGCGACCGGCCTGTGAGGCGCCGCGATCGGCGCCGTACGACGCCAGGTCCTGCGCGACCAGATTGATCTCCATGATCCCCCGGTCGACGAGCGTGCGGACCTCCGCGACGATCGCGTCGAGCGGCTTGCTTCGCGCGCGCCCGCGTATCAGCGGAATCGCGCAGAACGAGCACCGGTTGTCGCACCCTTCGCTGACCTTCACGTACGCGGAGCCGGGCAGCGACAGCAGTCGGCCCCGTTCGTGCGAATCGAGCGCGGCGTCGGGGACCGACACCCGCGTGCCGCCGGCGTCGAGCGTTCGCAGGAACTCCGCGATCCGATGCGGCGCGCGATTGCCGAAGACCCCGGCAAGCTCCGGAATCTCGACGACAAGCTCA
>SKVA01000212.1 GCA_007129695.1 Spirochaetaceae bacterium
CTATGGGCACAAGGACGGAGAGGGAGGGATTCGAACCCTCGGTACCCGGTTAGGGTACAACTCCTTAGCAGGGAGCCCGATTCGGCCACTCTCGCACCTCTCCAGTGGCTTCCGCGCGGAGAGAGTGGGATTCGAACCCACGGAACCTTGCGGTTCAACGGTTTTCAAGACCGCCTCTTTCGACCACTCAGACATCTCTCCGAATGCTGAACGGCTCCTTAATATAGCGTCGTACATCGGCGCTGTCAATCGCGCGGGGCGACGGCTGCAACGACCGGCGGCGGAGACAACGACCGGCGCGGCCTACCTCCGGTTCGGCGGCAACCCGAAGCGCTCGCGGTACTGACGGACGAGCGCGACATCGGCGGGGGTGATTCGGTTGACGAAGTTGTCGAGCAGGTCGGGATCGTAGCGCAGGCCCGAGTAGAGGACCCAGGTCGCCTTGTTGACGCGGATGCGAGCGAGCCTGGCGAGGTACCACGCGGGCTGTCCGGTGCCGAGGCCGATGGCTTCGGCGCCGAGCGAACTGTACGCTCGGTACGCGGCGACGTGCGCGGCAGAAAGCTCCTGACGCTGTGCATCGGTGAGCCCGGACTCGACGGTGACCCACGCGGGGATCCGGAGCGTCTGGCCGGGTCGCAGGTAGTCGGGGTCGACGAGCGCGGGCTGATTCGCGACGAGCAGGAGCGGCCAGAGAAACGGGTCGTTCCACGTTGCGCCGGCGATCGAGTAGAGCGAGTCGCTTCGTCGCACCTGGTGCGTTCGCGCGGGAATCGCGGTCTGCGCGACGGCGGGCGACGGTGCGGGAGAGGGGGCCGGCGCGGGTTCGGCTGTTGGTGGCGGTGTGGGCTCGGGCGATGGCTCGGGGGCCGGCTCGGGATCGGGCTCCGGTATGGGCGTGGAATCGGTCGGTTGGCCGACTGACGGGGTGTCCGAGTCGCGCGGGGGACGCGCGTCGAACGGACGCAGGACGAACACGACGACGAGCACCGACGCCACAAGCAGAAGCCCAGCGAGGATGAGAAGCGGGAGCCCACTACGCTGCTGACGCATCGAACCTTCCTTAGCCTATAGTATTGGTGATCGCGGTTCGGTTGTAAAGGAGTAAAAATCGGGGGCGGGTGGACTGAAGCCGGCGCGGGCTGGTGCAGTCGTGGGCAGCCGGCCGCTGGGGGAGGTCCCGGCCATGCCACAAAGCGGGACCGGCGTCGACAGACGCCCGCCGGTGCTACCCTGCCGGTGCTAACCCTCCAGGTCCGCCTGAAAAAGCTTCAGGATTCTGTTGAGGTCTGTGGGCGTGTGGTAGACGATTTCTATACGGCCGGCGTTGTCGGTGCCGTTGATCACGACGCGCGTACCGAAGTGTCGCACAAGGCAGTCCTCCACATGGCGCAGCTCCAGACTCTTGCGGACGGGTGACCGCCGGCTCGTCGCATCGTCGGTCGGCGCGGTGAATCCGTCGTCGTCGGTTGTCAGGAGTACGATTGGTGGGTCGGCGGCACCCACGGCTGACGTCGGATCAGAGGGGGCCCCGTGTTGCCCGCCACGCGGGGGAAGCTCACCGCGCGCGGCGAGCTCGGCGTCGCGCACCGACATACCGTCGGCGAGGATCCGGTCGAAGAGCTCGGTCCGACGGGTAGGGTCGTCGATCGAAAGAAGCGCGCGCGCGTGACCGGCGGTGAGCGTACCGTCGGAAATCGCCTGCTGCATGCCGTCGTCCAGGCGAAGGAGCCGCAGCGTGTTCGCGATCGCCGACCGGCTCTTGCCGAGCCGCTTCGCGAGCTCGTCCTGCGTGTTGCCCGAATGGTCGAGCGCACGCTGGAGTGCGCGTGCTTCGTCGATCGGATTGAGATCCTCGCGCTGGATGTTCTCAATGAGCGCGATCTCGAGCTTCTCGTCCTCGGAGAAGTCCTGGCTGATTACCGGGACCTCGGTGAGCCCGGCGATCCGCGCGGCGCGGTATCGGCGTTCGCCGGCGATGATCACGTAGGTCCCGTCGAGCTGCTCTTCGGCAAGGATCGGCTGGATGATTCCCTTCTGTCGGATCGAGTCGGCGAGCTCGCGCAGCGATTCGTCCGGGAAGTGCTTGCGCGGCTGGTCGGGGTTCGCCTTGATCCGGTCGAGTTCGACGTTCACGATGCTCGACAGGTTCTCCAGCTGCGTGAGGTCGCGACCCTGGAGCAGCGCGTCGATCCCCTTTCCGAGTCTACGCTTTGACACGGTCGAGTACCTCCTCGCTGAGCTTCTGGTAGCTTCGCGCGCCGACGCATTCGGGATCGTACTGGTGGACCGGCACGCCGTGCGACGGCGCTTCGGAGAGACGGACGTTCCGCGGGATGATCGTCCGGAATACTCGTTTGCCGAAGTAGCCGATCACCTCCTGTACAACGTCCTGCGCGAGGCGAGTCCGCGAGTCGTACATCGTGAACAGGATTCCCAGAATGGCAAGCTCGCGGTTGAGCGAAGCCTGAACCCGCTTGACGCTCTGGAGCAGCTGCGTGAGTCCCTCCATCGCGAAGTACTCGCACTGAAGCGGTATGAGCACGCTGTTGGCGGCGACCAGCCCGTTCAACGTCAGAATGCCGAGCGACGGCGGACAGTCGATCAGGATGAAGTCGTAGTTGTCACGGACCGGTTCGAGCGAGCGCTTCAGGAACTGCTCACGATCGGGCTGGTCGACCAGCTCGACGTTCGCACCGGTGAGGTTGATCCCGGAGGAGACGACGCTGAGTCGGTCGACGCTGGTCTTCTGGGTCAGTTCGGGTATCGGTCTACCGCCGGTGATCGCCTCGTAGATGCCCGGCTGGTCGGTGCTCGCGCCAACGGCGCTCGAAAGGTTGCCCTGAGGGTCGAAGTCGACGAGCAGCACCGACCGACCCGCCTCAGCGAGGTACGCCCCGAGATTGACGGC
>SKVA01000502.1 GCA_007129695.1 Spirochaetaceae bacterium
ATCGGGACCGGCATCATGGGGCGAAGCATGTGCCTCCATCTCCAGGAAGGCGGGCACGACGCGGCCGTCTACAATAGGACGAAGGCCAAGGCGGACGACAACCTCAAGAAGGGCGCGCGGTGGTGCGACACGCCGGCGGAGGCGACGAAGGACGCAGAGTTCGTCTTTTCGATTGTCGGGTACCCGCGCGACGTAGAGGCGATCTACTTCGGCGACGACGGGATCCTGTCGACGCTCTCATCGGGGTCCGTCGTGATCGACATGACGACGTCGGAACCGACGCTCGCGGTGCGGATCGCCGAGGCTGCACACGCGAAGGGTGCTGCCGCGCTCGACGCGCCGGTCTCTGGCGGTGACGTTGGCGCGCGGGAGGCGCGCCTTGCGATCATGGTCGGAGGCGAGAAGAAGACCTACGATCGCGTGAAGCCGCTCTTCGACCTGATGGGCCAGAACATCCAGCTCATGGGTCCCGCGGGCTCAGGCCAGCACACGAAGATGTGCAACCAGATCCTCATCGCGACCGGGATGATCGGTGTCGTGGAGGCGCTCCTCTACGCGCAGAAGGCGGGCCTGAGCCAATCGGAGGTCATCGACGTCGTCGGCAAGGGCGCCGCGGGCTCGTGGTCGATCAACAATCTGGGGCCGCGGATCGCGAAGGGTGACTTTGCACCAGGCTTCATGATCGAGCACTTCGTGAAGGACATGGGGGTCGCGCTCGCCGAAGCGCGGCGGATGAAGCTCTCACTGCCGGGACTCGCGCTCGCGCACCAGTTCTACGTCGCGGCGATGGCGCAGGGTCTGGACAAGGGCGGCACGCAGGCGCTCTACCGCGTCCTTGCGAAGATGAACGGCGAGTAGCCGGCCGGATCGGCGGGGCCGCGCTACCGGTCCAGGCGGCCGCGAAGGGCGGCGACGATCTCCGCGGTCACGTCGTCCCACCCGCCGTCGCGGTACCAGCCCGCCATCGCGTCCATTAGCGTGCGGTAGAGCGCTGCAAACTCCTTCGCCGCGGCGGGGTCGCTCTTCTGCCGCTCGTACAGCGGTTCGAAGTCGGGGCGTTCCGCCTTCCACGCGTCCTTACGCGCCTCAATCGACTTCGGGCATTCGACCCAGCGGACGACTTCGGCGAACCGACCGTCCCAGACCGAGATCACCGGGATGTGGTCGACCCCGTCGCGCTCGTAGTACTCCCTGAGGTCGGAATGCTCGGACCCGCGCAGGATGCGAAGCTCGATCCCGAGTTCGGCGAAGAAGCGCGCGAGTACCGGCAATGTACACGCCGAATCGCCGCACCAGTCCTCGGTCATGATCGTCGCGCGTAGCGGCGCGTCCAGCGACTCAGTCAGCGAGCGGAAATCGGCCACGTGCGAATCGTTCGGTTCGGGTTCGTTCATCAGACCGCGCACGAACGACCGGTAGTTACTGATCGTACGGACGTACTCGTCGACTTCGATGCCCGACTGAAACAGGTCCTGGTTCATGCAATGAAGCTACGACCGCGCGACCCGATAGGGAAGCCCGGATCACATCGGCATGCGGTGCAGCGCGCCCATCCGGCGGTAGAGGTGACTCGCGAGCCACTGATCAGGGTTGATGTAGCGGTGGCTGCGCATCCGCATCGGCGAGTTCACGACCACACCACCTGGCCCCAGGTACGTCTCGGGATCACGGAGGTTCATCCGGTCCACGACGACGCCCTGCGTGTAGTGGTGGTGCAGGTACTCTATCTGCCCGTTCGTGTCGACACTGATGACCATCCCGACGTGCGTGAGCTCGTCGTTCCACCGCTTGTCGCCCGCCCGGTCGTACGTGTTGTCCCAGAAGATCAGGTCTCCGGGCGCCGGATGGACGGTATCGTAGAGCAGGTCGTGGTCGTGCGCGATCGCGTAGAGGCGTGCGACCCCGTTTCCCGTGTACCTGGGGAAGAGGTCGACGACGTGAAGCCCGGCCATCGCGTAGATCGCCAGGATCGTGCCGGTGCAGTCGTACGAGTATCGGTATCCGTCGACGACGAAGTTCTGCGTACGCATGATCTCGTCGGCCGCGCGCAGGATCCGGATCTGACGGTCGGACAGCTGCGCCGAGCTCGCGTCGGTTCCCCTCCGGTCGACGGCGACGGTCTGCGCGTTGTCGGTAGACAAGCCGCCGGAGCCACCCGCGAACGAGCCTCCCGAGCCGAACTCGACGTAGACCGGCATCATCGCGCACGCAGATAGGAGCGTACCGAGCGCGAACAGCGCCAGAACTGCGAGTATAGATCGTGCAGCGGATGCCATCATTGCCGAGTATAACGCAAAGCTTCGGGGTCGACCGGCAAAAAAACTACGTTGTCGTATGTTCGGCCTTGATCGCCTCGATCAGCGATTCGGGGATGTCATCGAAGCTTGCGTAGTTCATCGAGTAGAGCCGCGCGTAGAGCCCTCCGGCGTCCATCAGCGCGTCGTGCGGGCCTTCCTCGACGATCCGGCCGTCCTGCAGCACGACGATCTTGTCCGATCCGCGGATCGTCGACAGCCGGTGAGCGATCACCAGCCCCGTTCGACCCTCGAGCAGTCGCTTGAGCGCCTGCTGGATCAGCCGCTCGGTGTAGCTGTCGATGCTCGCCGTGGCCTCGTCCAGAACCAGTATCTTCGTGTCGGCGACCAGCGCGCGCGCGAAGCTGACGAGTTGCCGCTGCCCCTGGCTCAGGTTTCCACCACCCTGGTCGAGCATCGTATCGTACCCGTCGGGCAGCGCGCTGATCACGTCGTGGACGCCGACCGCCTTCGCCGCGTCGACCACCTGCGCCATCGGTGCGCCACTGGTGCTGTACCGTATGTTTTCCAGAATCGTCCCGGTGAACAGAAACGGCTCCTGGAGCACCATCGCGACGTTGCGCCCGATCGACTCCTGCGTCACGTCGCGTACGTCGTGGCCGTCGATCGTCACGCGCCCGCTCCACGCGTCGTAGAAGCGGTGCGCGAGCGCGGTCAGGCTCGTCTTGCCCGACCCCGTCGGCCCGACGAGCGCCACCGTTGTTCCGGGTTCCACGGTGAATGAGACGTCGTGGAGGATCGGACGGTTCTTCTCGTATCCGAACGTAACGTGGTCGAACTCGATTCGACCGTCGACCGTCCGGAGGGCCACCGCGTCAGGCTTGTCATCGACGTCGATGTCAACGTCCATGACTTCGAAAATCCGATGTCCCGACGCCATCGCGCGCTGCATGATGCTGTATTGCATCGTGATCGACCGGATCGGGGCGAAGAATCGTTCAACGTAAAAGATGAACGCGACCATCACGCCGAGCTCGATCGTGCCGCCCATCACGAACGATCCACCGACGATAACGACGACTGCCATCGCGATTCCTGTCAGCGTGTCGACGATCGGAATCATGATCTGTGCGAACTTGGTCGCTCTGATCTGCGACACCAGGTTCTCCCTGGCCTTGTCGTCGAACAGGACGTAGTTCACGTCCTCTCTGGCCATCGACTGTACCGTCCTTACGCCGTTGATGCCTTCGGCGAGCGCTCCGTTCGTCGTGGAGCTCGCGTGGCGTGCGCTCAGGAACGCCTCACGCGCCCGGGGTAACCAGATGAAGCGCACGACGAACAGGACCGGGACGATCGCGAGCGTCATGAGCCCGAGCGGCAGGTGGAGCGTCAGGAGTACGACAACGATGCCGACGAGCAGCACGACGTCGCCGATCGCGAAGATCGAGCTTTCGACGAACTGCTGGAGCGCGTTTACGTCGCCCTGGAGGCGGCTCATGAGCCTCCCGACCTCGGTCTTGTCCATGAAGCTGAGCGATATCCGCTGCAAGTGGCGGAACATCGCGGTCCGCATATCGAACAGCACGCGCTCTCCGACCTCGCTCGCCTGTTTCTCCTGGATCATGTTCGCCGCGTAGTTGACTGCCGCAATCGCGAAGAAGACGCCCGCGGCGATGTAGAGCGCGGTACGGCTCGCGTCACCCCCGATGAGCGCGAAGTCGATCGTGCCGCGGATCACGAGCGGGACCGCAAGCTGCGTCAGCGTGAAACCGAGCACTCCAACGAGCGCGAGCACTATACGCTTCACGTACGGCTTGAGGTACGGCACGAACCGGCGCAGTACGTGCGGGTCGAATACGCGGCCGAACAGCTGTTCGTCGGCGCTGATCTGCGAACCGACGACCGCAAGCGGCGGTCGCTCCTCCTCCGGGATCCCGTAGTCGTGGAACTCTTCGCGGATCTTCGTGTCGCCTGCCATCACATCTCCTTGAGTATGGGCTCGTCGGCCGGGTTGGACTGGAGCCGGTAGAGCGCCGCGTACCTTCCGTTCTGCGCCAGAAGCGACGCGTGGTCGCCACGCTCGGCGACGCGTCCACCCTCCACGAACAGGATCTCATCGGCGTGCATCAGCGAGCTCAGCCGGTGCGAGATAATCACCGTAGCGGTTTTCGCCGCCTGCTCGCGTAGCGACGTCAGGATCCGCTGCTCGGTCGCCGCGTCGATCGCCGCCGTCGAATCGTCAAAGACCAGAACGGCCGGCTCCATCAACAGCGCTCGCGCGATCACGAGCCTCTGACGCTGCCCACCGGAGAGAGACACCCCGCGTTCTCCGACGAGCGTCCGGTAGCGTCGGGGCAGATTGTCGATGTAGTCGTGCAGCTGAGCCGAGTTCGTTGCGGTGAGGATTGTGTCGGGGTCGGCCCACGGATTGCCGTACGCGACGTTGTTTTCGATGCCCGACGTGAACAGGAAGATGTCCTGCTGGATCACGGTCACGGTCTTCCTGAGGCTCTTCAGCGTGACGTCGCGCACGTCCTGACCGTCGATCGACACCGCGCCTTCGGTTGCGTCGTAGAAGCGTGGAATCAGATGCGCGATCGTCGACTTGCCCGCGCCGGGCGGACCGACGATGCCGAGCGTTTGACCCCGACACACCGTGAAGCTCACGTCGGACAGCACGTCGATCCGTTCACCGCCGACCCGGTACGCGAAGCTCACCGCGTCGAAGCGAAGCGTCCCGTCGGTCACCAGAAGATCGCGCGCGTCGGGCTTGTCGCGGATATCGGGCTCTTCGTCGAGCACCGCAAAGAGCCGTTCGCCCGACGTCGTCGCGCGCGCGACCGAGTTCACCAGCATGCCGAGCTGGCGCACCGGCATCTGGAGCACAGTCATGTACGCCAGGAACTCGGTGAGTTGCCCGATCGTGATCTCTCCGGCGAGCGCCTTCTGCCCGCCGAACAACAGCACCAGTCCCATCGAAACGTAGAAGGTGAACGTCATGAAGGTGCCGTTTCGCACGCTCACGCCGATGCGTTCGCTGGTGAGCGCCTTTGCGTCGTCGCTGGCCACCGCGAACTTCTCCATCTCATGCTGCTGCGATGCGAACGCGCGGACGACCCTGATCCCCTGGAGGTTTTCCTCCATGATGCGCGTCAGGTGCGACATCCGTTCCTGGAGGCGGTGCCAGCTTTCGCGGAGCGTCAGCCGCGCGTCGATCGCGCGCCAGCCGACCAGAGGCACGAAGCTCAGCGACAAGAGCCCTAGCAGCAGATCGGCACTCAACAGCCGGTACGCGCCGATCCCGATCAGCAGCCCCAGGAACACGAACCGTTTGATGCCGGTGTTTACGAACAGCCGGACTCCCTCGACGTCGAGCATCCCGCGCGTGATCAGATCGCCGCTGTGGACGTGGTCGTGATAGCGGAAGTCGAGCCGCTGGATCTTGTCGTAGATCGCGATCCGCAGCTCGTACCCGATGTGCTGACCGACCGCCTCACCAAGGTAGTTGTGCAGCATCGTAAACGCTCCGCGAAGCACGCTCGCGCCGAACAGGAGCGCGCCGGTCACGACGAGCGCACGCTGCGCGGCCTCGTTCGCCCCCCCAGAGAGCAGCCCGTACGCGTTGTCGACCGCGCTTCCAAGAAACCGCGGAATGTAGAGCTGGAAGACGACCGCGGCAACCAGCGCCGCGATCGCGAACGTCATCAGCCACGGGTAGTGGAAGGTCATCCGCGTGACGCGACCGACGACGTCCATGCCGTCGATCATCTTCCGGAGCGTGAAGCGTCCGGTTTCCCGAGGCGGTTGAACTGTTATCGTTTTCATAGGCAGGTCCATCAAACCTACCGGCTTTTTCCCGATCATGCAATTGCCGAAGGCGGTTTTCCTCGATCGCGGACGCTGCGGCCGCCGCGGTAGCAGGCGGCCGGTCCAACGGAATGCTTTCGCCCCTTGTCAGACTCAAGCCGGTCGGTTACAGTAATTAACCGGAATGATTGTTTTTGGTAGCAGGTCGACCATCATCTACGTACGCTTCCCGGGTCCGCGCTGCGTCGGTGGGTGCACCGCCGCGCGATGAGCGACTCGATTCTTCAGGCGTTCGCCGAGTACATCGACGACATCCTCTTCGCGATCGACGATGCCGGGCGTCTGCACTACGTATCCCCGAACTGTCTGCGTGTACTCGGGACGCAGCCTGAAGCACTGATCGGTACCACGGTCTACACCTACGTGCATCCCGACGATGTCGCGGTCGTTTCCGAGTACGTCGGCACGCTTCGCGCCGGAAGCGACGGAGGTAACGGCGTCTGGTACCGGCTCCAGTACGCCGACGGTGGCTACCGCTGGCACGCGGTGCGCGGGACGCTTCTTGTCGAGCCCGTCGGCGGCTGCGGCCACATCCTGGGCGTCTCGCGCGATGTCAGCGCGTCCCGTGAGGCAGAGCAACGGCTCCGGGAGGCCGCGGCGGAGGCCGAGTCGATCAATCGCATGCTTGAGACGCAGGTCACCTTCGCGAACGAGATGGCGATCCAGGCCGACGTGGCGAGCAAGGCGAAGAGCGAGTTCCTTGCGAACATGAGTCACGAAATCCGCACGCCGCTCAACGGCGTGATCGGCATGGCGTCGCTGCTGCTCGATTCGCCGCTCGACGCCGAACAGCGACGCTACGGTCACATCCTCAAGACGAGCGCCGAGTCGTTGTTGTCGGTCGTAAACGATATCCTCGACTTCTCCAAGATCGAGGCGGGGCGGCTCGATCTTGATCTTGTCGACATCGACCTGCGATCACTGATCGAGGATCTCATCGTGCCGCTTGCCGCGCGCGCTCAGGAGAAACGAGTCGAGTTCGTCTGCGACATCGATCCGTCGACCCCGGCTGTTGTTCACGGCGACCCCGTGCGGTTGCGCCAGATCATCGTGAATCTGGTCGGGAACGCCGTAAAGTTCACGAACTCCGGCGAGATCGTGGTGCGCATCGGTCCGGTCGACGGCACAACCATCTGCTTCGCCGTTGCCGACACCGGGATAGGCATACCGGCCGAGCGGATCGACGATATCTTCACGCAGTTCATGCAAGTCGATAGCTCGACGACGCGTCGGTTCGGCGGAACCGGGCTCGGCCTGACGATCACGAAGCAGCTCGCCGTGATGATGGGCGGCGATGTCACCGTCACGAGCGAGGCCGGTCGCGGCTCTACGTTTCGTGCGACAATCCCGTTTGCGCCGGCTTTTGAAGTCGCCGACCCCGCGCCGCGCGAACTCGATGGCGTGCGCATCCTGGTCTCCGGAGTAACCGAATCGAGCCGGATCGCCGCGGCGACGCTCCTTCGCAGCCGCGGTGCTTCGGTTGACGTCGCAGTAGACGCCGACGATCTGTTGCGCGCGATCTCACAGAGCGACGCGGCCGCAGGCTACGACGCGGTCATGGCCGACGCGTCGCTGCCGGAGATCGAGAATGCGATTCCCGCGGTCGCGGCGCAGAGCGTTCTGCGTTGCAGCCGGCTCATCCTGATGGTTCCTCACGGTTGGCGCGACGACGATAGCTCGCCACTGGCAAGCCGCTCGGACGGGCGCGTGACGAAGCCGCTTCGCAGCGCGGAGGCGGTGTCGATCCTGATGGAGACCTCCGGACGAAGCGGCTGTGTTGAGCAGCCGGTCTACCAGGAGAGAGTCCGTGACACGGCTGCTCCGTCGTCCCGACCGGACGCCGAACCATCCGCGCCGCTACCCCACGACCATCCGCTCGCCGGGCTGCGGATCCTTGTGGCCGAAGACAACGCGATCAACCAGCGCGTCGCGAAGGCCGTTCTGCGGCGTTTCGGGATCGATCCGGTCATCGCCGAGTCGGGGCTCGACGTGCTTCGTCTGGTGGCGGCCGAACAGTACGATCTGATTCTGATGGACGTGCAGATGCCCGAGCTTGACGGGTACGAGACCGCCGAGCGGATTCGCGCTGGCGACGCGTTGCCCGGCAATCGTCTGATACCGATCATCGCGATGACCGCGTACGCGCAGCCGAGCGACCGATCGCGCGCGATCGAAGCCGGAATGACCGATTATCTGGCCAAACCGGTCGAGCCCGAAGTGCTCGAGCGCGTGTTGCGCAGTCATCTGTTACCCGACGGGGCGGGGGCAGCCGTCGCGCAAAAGGACGTCAGGTTCGATTCTGAAGCGCTGTGGCGACGCGTGGGCGGCGACAGGGAGGTCTTCGCGGCGATCGTCGACGCCTTCACGCGCGATTTTGCGTCGCACATCGAGCAGCTTTCAACGCTCATCGACGGGCTGTCCCGCGACGTCACAACCGGCGATGTCTACCGTCACGCGCACACGATGCGCGGGGCCGCGATCACCACCGGCGCACTCTGCCTGGCAGAGCTCGCCGAGTCAGTCGAATCGAGGACCCGCCAGGCCGACCGGCTCTCTGCCGACGACCATTCGGCGCTGCGCGGCGTCGTCGCCACGATGCGGCGGTTGATGCCGCTCGTTGTCGGCCGGATGCACATCGCTCTGGACGAAGTGGAGCGCCGATGATCGCCGTGAGCCCGTCACGGCGACGGGCGATGAGGAACTACTACCGGTTCAGCATGTTCAACGTGATCTCGTACACGTTCCTGGCCGGGAACATCATCATCCTCTACTCGCTTCGGCTGGGCGCGACGAGCGCGCTCGTCGGGCTGATCGCAGCGTCGTACCAGGTGACGTTCGTCTTCAGCCTCCTCGGGCGCAGGATCATCGAGCGCGTCGGCGCGGTTCGGCTCTTCGGTTACGCGTGGCTGGTACGCTACCTGATGATGGTGCCGGTGCTGCTGACGGCGCTACCGGGCATTCGCGAGCGTCCGGCGCTGTCGCTGTCGATCATCACGACGGGCGTTTTCGGGTTCAACGTCGCGAAGGGGATCGGAATCACCGGGACCAAGCCGATCGTCGGCGAGATTCCGCCGAGTAGCGAGCGGGGTGCGTTCCTGAGCAACCACCATCTGGTCATCCAGCTCGGGGCGATCGTGACGGGAGTCATCATGGCTCTGGTGCTGGGCCAGGAGAGTCCACTCGGCCGGTACATGATGCTTCTGGCGATCGGGGTAGTCGCGGGGCTGTTCGCATCGTACTTCATTCTGCGGCTTCCCGAACCCCGCGACGCGGTAGCGAGCTTCGCCGCCGGCGCGGGTCCTGGCTACCGCTCGGCGTTGGCACCGGGGCCGTTTCGTACGCTTGCATCGGCGAACGCGATAGCGGTCTTCGCGGTGTCGATGGTACAGGCGTTCCTGGTGGTCTATTTGAAGCGGGTCTACGGGTACGCAGACGGTACGATCGTGTTCTTCACGGTGGCAGGGGCCGCGGGCGGGGCGACTATGGCGCTCGTGTCGCGCGCGGTCATGGATCGCGTCGGATCGAAGCCGCTTGTGTTCGGTTTCATGCTGATGGTCGTCGCGGTTACCGTTCCGCTCGCGATCGCCCCGTCGGTATCGGGCGTCTGGGTACTGCTCTTTCCGTCGTTCATCTACTTCTTCTTCGTGATGGGGCAGATGGGCGTGATGAACGCCGCGGACAACTATTTCTTCGCGGTGACCGAAGCCGACCAAAGGCTGGACCTGGGGATCGTTTTTGGACTCGGCAGCGGGATCGCCGGGGCGCTCGGGAGTTTCCTGGGCGGGCTGTTCCTGCAGACGCTCGAGCACGCGATCCCTCACAGCGTCACGTTGCCGTTTTCGATCCATTTTTCGGTAGCAGGCGCGCTGATAGTGCTCGCGATGGTTCGCGTGACCGCGCTGCCCGATCAAAACTCGTACCCGATCCCCGACGCGCTCGGAATGTTGATATCGCCGCGCGACATCCGCACGATCAGACTCCTGAACCGGTTGCGCAGGTCGCGCACCGTCGGCCAGGAGCACGCCGCGGTCGCTGCGCTGCGCGGGAGCAGATCGCGGTTGCACGTCGAGGAACTCGCCTCACGCATCAACTCACCGAGCCTGACGATCCGGATGGAGGCGATCGGCTCGCTGCGCGGGGCACCGCTGACGCCGCCGGTTGAAGACATGCTGATCCACGAGGTAGAGACGCACCTGTTCACGACCGCGCACGTCGCGGCGGAGCTCCTTGGAGACGCGCGCGTTGAACGCGCGGTCCCCGCGCTGCGCAACGCGCTCGACACGAGCGACTACATGGCGTGCGCGCGGGCGATGGTCGCGCTCGCGAAGATCGGTGATCGCGACAGCATAGGCCCGATCGAGTCGCTGCTCGACCGCAGCCCGAATCCCCGCGTGACGATCTACGCGGTCAAGGCGCTCGAGATCCTGGGCAGCGTCGGCTCGCTGCCGGCAGCATTTGCGCGCATCGACCGGCGGTCGGAGCCCTTCGTCAGGGACGAGCTGATCCTCAGCTGCTCTGCGCTCATCGGCGTGTTTGATGACTTCTACCCGTTGTACGCCGCGTTTCTTGACGATCGCGAGGAGGGGTACCAGACGCTCACCGAACTGGCCCAGGTTCCGGTCGGGCCGGTTGGCCTGCCCCGCGGGCTTGTCGGCGCACACGATGACCCGCGAGAGTTCGTGCGGGTTGCCGCCGCGTTCTACGATCGGGTTCGGATCGTCGTGTCGGATATCGACGTTGCACCGTTCATCGCCGATGCGGTTCGTAACCGCAGCGTCGGGCGGCTCGAACGGTTTCGGTTCTTCGTCGCCGCGATCGCGATCCTCGCAGTCCGTTCGGGTATGGCCGATGCGCGGTAGCTGCCCGAGATCCCGCGCCACCGGCATCGCGACTATCATCACGACGATCGCGGTTGCCGCGATA
>SKVA01000190.1 GCA_007129695.1 Spirochaetaceae bacterium
CGGAATCGGTCGATTCGTCTCAGCGGCGCCGAACAGCAGATGCTTCGCCTGGGTTCGCCCTGCACGCGGATGAGTTGCGCCAGAGCCAATGGCCGGCGGTGAGGGACGGGCGGCATCAAAGCCGGGATAGGCTTTGTACGCGGCAGGCGATGGCTCAAGACGCCAGGGGCAGCGCAGGGACGAGATGAGCGTGGAGTAGGTCGAAACTCCAAAAAACTACGTATCTCCGGGGTCTCCAAGGTGTTTCTCTTCTGAAGCGGCGGTCAACCGAGGCCGTCATGCCACCGGAGGTGCCATGGGTGTCAAGTCCGTCGTGTCGCGGCTAGTTTCGTGTCAGGGGGTGCAGCTCGCCCATCTCGCGCTCACCCTCGGGCTCGTCGCTGTGACCGCGACGATGTTCGTCCTCTTCCCTCGCAGCGGACCGTCGCCGGACGGCGCTGTGCGCTTCTCCTCGTCATCTGCGCCGGTTTACAGGATCGATTACCCCACGCTGCTCGCGGACGCGCATCCGATCGTTCCCGGCAGCTTCCGCTTCGTCGCTCGCGACGTCCTGCCGGTGGTAGCCGAGGTTCACGCTTTGACGCCGGGATCGCACCGCGACCCGACGCGGCGCAGCGTGGGATCGGGCGTCCTCGTATACCGGGACGAGTCGGTCGTTTATGTGCTCACCAACAATCACGTCGTAGGAGACGCGACGGTGATTCGGTCCAAACTGACCGACGGCCGCGAGTTCGCGAGTGAGCTGGTCTGGAAGGACCCCGTCAGCGACCTCGCTATCCTGTCGTTCGAGACCGAGGATACGGTCCCGGTCGCGGTGCTCGGTACATCGTCGGTCCTTGAACCAGGGGACTGGATACTCGCGATCGGATCGCCGCTCGGCCTCAACTCAACGTTGACCGCCGGTATCGTGAGCGCCGTTGGCCGTCATGTGACGCGCCGAGACGGTAACATGGTGTCGATCGATTTCATCCAGACCGACGCGGCGATCAACCGCGGGAACTCCGGCGGCGCGTTGGTCAACATGAACGGCGAGCTCGTCGGCATCAATACCTGGATGGCCTCTCCCAACGGTGGTAGCGTCGGGCTCGGTTTCGCGATTCCGATTGACACTGCTCGCGCGATCATAGAGGGGGTTCTGGGCCCGGGCCCGTGGAGCGACGTCAAAGGAAGCAAACCCAACGAGCGAGCCTGAAGGCGGAACGTGAGCCGACCTGGCGCGTCCGACGCCATTGAAGTGCGCCCGCCGCCGTTGCCGGGCGCCCTTGGGACTCAGGGAAGGCTCACGTCTCCCGTTCGAGGTTCTTCAGATCATCGAACCTTCGCTTGTTGTCTTCAATCGCGAGCTCGTGCAGCCGGAGCGCTTCCTGTGGTTTTGCCAGTTCGAGCGCCCGGTAGCGGATCTCCGCCTGCGTGTATTCCTTGAAGTCCGTTGTCTGCTCCTCACTCTCCCACACGAAGGGGTTCTTCCCCATTGCGCGAAGCTCGGGATTGTACCGGTAGATGGGCCAGTACCCGCTCGAAGCTGCGGCCTTGCTCTGCTGTGGCGCGAACTTCAGATCGTACCCATGCGCGATACACGGCGAGTAGGCGATGATGATAGAAGGCCCGTTATAGCGCTCGGCCTCGATCACCGCCTGAAGCGCCTGTTCCCGGTTTGCGCCCATGTTCACGCTCGCGACGAACGTGTTGCCGTACGTGGTCATCATGAGCCCCAGGTTCTTCTTGCCGAGCTTCTTGCCGCTCGCGGCGAACTTCGCAATCGCCCCGCGGGGGGTGGACTTGGATGCCTGCCCGCCGGTGTTCGAGTACACCTCGGTGTCCAGGACGAGGACGTTGACGTTGCGGTCCTGCGCCATGATGTGATCCAGCCCGCCGTATCCGATGTCGTACGCCCAGCCGTCGCCTCCGAAGCACCAGATGCTCTTGTCGACGAAGTAGTCCTGCAACTCCCGGATCTTTGCGACGACCTGCTTCGCCTCACCCTTCGCCGCGTTCGCCGCGCCTTCGAGCGAGCTTCGGATGGACGCCGCGTTCTCCTGTGCCTTCGTCCCGGTCTCGCTCCAGTGGTCGAGGCTCCATCGCAAGGCCTTTGCCAGTCCCGGCTCGGTGCCCTGCTCGAGCAGCGTTTCGACATTCATCCTGAGCTGCGCGCGGTTCGAGTCGACGGCGAGCCGCATCCCGAAGCCGTACTCGGCATTGTCCTCGAACAGGCTGTTCGCCCACGTGGGGCCGCGCCCGTTCTCGTCGGCAGCGTATGGCGTCGTCGGGAAGGTTCCTCCGTAGATCGACGAACAACCGGTCGCATTCGCGATGATCATCCGGTCTCCGAAGAGCTGGGTGACCATGTAGACGTACGGGACTTCGCCGCATCCCTGACAACTGCCCGGGTATTCGAAGTACGGGGTGTCGAACTGGACGTCGAGGTCCTTGATCAGCTCGCTCTTCTGCATCCACTTCACCGGAATGCTTCCGCGCTTGCCGCGCCGTTCGAGCCGCTTCGTCCCCACCGGAACCGCTCCGTTTATGCTCATCTTGCTGACCGGAACCGTGTCTCCCTTGAGGCGGAGCACCGGTTCGACCACGTCGCGCACCCAGTCGTCCACGTCTTCCGGGACGACCATCGTCGCGTCGGCCCCGCCGACGGGCTCTTCCGGCACGGGGACCGGCTTGATCGCGTCGACGGCGGCGTCGATCGCGCTCCAGTTCATTTCGACGATCTCACGTCCCTTCTGCGCGAACTGCTTCTCGACGGCGTTCTTGATCAACGCGATTGCCTCGTCCTCCGGAATTTTCGCCCGGCTTGCCAGCAGGCCGAGCCACAAATTCTCGTGCACACTCAGTCCCGGCACAATTCGCCTTTCCTCCGGCACATAGGCCAGCCCGAGATGGTAGGATTCA
>SKVA01000243.1 GCA_007129695.1 Spirochaetaceae bacterium
ACGACTCGGCCTCCGGCAACGCGCCCGATCACGCTTGGCGCACATTCGCGAACGTTCAGGGCCTGTCGCTCAAGGCGGGTGACGCGCTCCTGCTCGACGCGAGCGGCACGTGGAACGAGCCGCTATCGATCACCGCTCACGGTGCCGACGGCCGGCCGGTCGTGATCGGCGGGTACTGCACCTGCTGCGACGGTGACGGCAGCTGCTGCACGACCCGGTCCGCGCCCGGCTGGGACGACGGGTTTGCGCGCCGCTGCCGGCCGCGCATCGTCTGGGGCGAGGGCACCGTGGTGTCGGTGATCGACTCGTCGTGGGTCACCGTCCGCGGGCTCGATCTCCACTGCGCAACCGACCAGACGATGTACCCCGAGCTCGACGGCGTCGACGACCCGGCGGCCGCGCGCGACATCGCGCGCCACCCGAAAGAGCGCGTGAACTACGGCGTGTTCGTGCACAACACGCTCGGCTCGCCCGGCCGCGGACTCACGGTCGAGGACGTCTACGTCCACGGAAACGGCGCCGATCAGAACAGCGAAGGCATCCTGGTGACCGCAGAGACCACCGACGACGCGACCGAGCCGACGACGATCGGCATCAGGATCGCGAACAACCTGGTGGAGAACGTCGGCTGGCGCGGGATCGGAACCGGGATGCAGTCGATCGCGCCCAAGTTCGCCGGCATTCCGTGGCAGGCGCTGCGCGACGTCGTGATCGAAGGCAACGCCGCTCGGCTCATCGGCCTGCAGGGCATCTGCGCGTTCAACGCGCACTCGGTCGTGATGCGCCGCAACCTGGTCGATCGCGCGGGCTGGTACCGCGGCGTTGGCGCCACGTGGGGACCGGCGGGGCTCTGGCCGTGGTCGTGCGCCGACGTGCTGATCGAGTACAACGAGGTCACCGGGATGTTCGACGGAAACACCGGCGCCGACGCGACCGGGATCGACATCGACTGGAACAGCCGCGACGTGATCGTCCGCCACAACCACTGCTACGCGAACATGGGGTGCGGCATCGTGACGATGGCGTGCCTGCGCGGGACGATCGAGCGCAACCGCATCGACGCGAACCTCGCGAAGGTGAACATCGGCCCCGGGCAGATCGCGCTCTGCGACTACCAGACCGCGACCGGTCCGCACGGCATTCCGGGCGTGACCGACGTCGCGATCCGCGACAACCTGATCATCCTCGACCGCGACAACTCGACCGCGCTGTCGACCGTGCACATCTCGGAAGGCCCCGAGTGGAAGGAGGTGCGGTTCACCGACAACCGGGTCGTGCTCTTCGACCACGCGCGCGGGCAGTACGCGTACGACATCCAGGATCACACGCGCGTCGAAGAGTTCGCGCGCAACCGCTTCTACGGGTGCGACGAAGCGGGCTTCCGCGCCGAACACGTCGGCGAATCGTTCGGATGGTCCGACTGGCGCGACCGCGGTCACGACGCCGAAAGTTCGTTCGCACCGCTCGACGACACGAGCCCGAGCCGCGTCCGCGACGTAACGGTCAAGCGCACCGGCGCCGGGGTCACGCTGAGCTGGACGCCCGCATCCGACACCCGAAGCGGCGTCCATCACTACAACGTCTACCGTTCCGACCGGCCCGACTTCGCGTTGCGCTATCTGACGCTCGTCGCGCAGCCGACCGAGTGCCGCTTCGTCGATACCCCCGCCGGCGACGGGCCGTTCTGGTACGCGGTCGAGGCCGAAGACGCGTGCGGCAATCGTAGCGGCTACGCCGCGCGCGTTGCGGCGCCCGGCTCGGGAGCCGCCGGGGTCAACCCGTGACGGTCGTCCGCGACGTACCGTGGAGCTTTGACCTCGACGCGTTCCTCAGCGCCGCAGGCGTGACCGACGACGCCGAGCTCGAGGCCGAAGCGCGGCGACTCGCCTCCGACGCCGCGCCGCTCCTGCGGCCGAAGGCCGTGTACGGATCGGCGCGCGTCGAGCGGCTCGGAGGGCCCGACCGGTGGGAGGTCGTCCTGGGCGGTGTGACGTTTGAGAGCGAGATCCTGCGGTGCAATCTGGAGGGCGTCGAGCGTGTCTACCCGTACGTCGCGACGTGCGGCGCGGAGCTCGAAGGCTTCGACCTGTCGGCGTACGACTATCTGGCGTTCTACTGGTTGGACGAGATCAAGCACACCGCGGTGACGCAGGCGTCCGCGTGGCTTCGCCGTCGCGTCCTCGAAGAGTCGGCCGTGCCGCGGCTCGCGTCGATGAACCCCGGATCGGGCGACGCCGACGTCTGGCCAATCGCGCAACAGCGGCAGCTCTTCGATCTGCTCGCAGGCGCCACCGACGAGATCGGCGTCCGCCTGACCGACAGCTCGCTCATGGTTCCGAACAAGACCGTCTCCGGCGTCTTCTTCGCGTCGGAGACGAACTACACGAACTGCAAGGTGTGCACCCGAGAGAACTGCCCCAACCGCCGCGCGAAGTATGACCCGGAGCGCGCGATGGCGGGGCACTGATCGCGCTACCCACGACGCAAGGACCTACGCGACAACGAGACGTTTTACCTGCAGATCCTTTCGGTGCTGTTCGGCGTTCCAAAGGTCATACTGGGTTTGCTGGGTCAACCAGCTCTCCGCTGTGGTGTCAAAGGCGATCGACAGGCGAATGGCCATCTCAGGGCTGATCCCGGCGCGCTGATTGAGGATCGCGCTCAATGTCTTGCGACTGACACCCAACGCCTTTGCGGCCTCGGTGATCGACAGATCCAGCGGCTCAAGACAAAGCTCTCGAATCACTTCGCCTGGATGGGGTGGATTGTGCATCAGCATAGTGTCACCTCAATGGTAGTCTTCATAGTTCACCTCCTCGGCGTCTTGACCTTCAAAACGAAAGGTGACACGCCAGTTTCCACTGACATCGACA
>SKVA01000157.1 GCA_007129695.1 Spirochaetaceae bacterium
ACGACCACATCGGCAGCCCATCGCGACGCGAGCTCTTCGGCGATCTCCGGCGCATCGACCGGACTCCTGCGTTCGGACGCACGGCCCGTGGCCGCACACGCCTCATCCAGGTTGAGCTTGCGCAACGCCGTCCCATAGTCGCCCGGGTGATGCCTCGAATCGACGACGATCGCGGTGCCGCCGCTGTGCCGCGCGAGCCTGCGACGAACTTCTGCGGTGTGGACGGACGAACGCAGCTGCTGGTTGACTACCAGGACGTCAAGGTGCGGCAGGTCCAACTCCAGCCGTCGAAGCACTTCGGCGCAGACCGCCGGATCGGGCTGGTTGGAGTGCCCGATGTCCAGCCGCTCGAGTTCGACTCCGTCTTCGCACGGCTTCGTGTAGACACCGGTTGTCCACCGGTCCGACTGGGTCACCAGACCCGTGGTGACGATGCCATCCTGCTCGCACAGGCGTACCAGTTCTCGTCCGAACAGGTCGTCCCCGACGATCCCATACGCACGAATCGTTCCAAACCCGAGAGAAGCAAGATTGCGCGCGACGTTTCCGCCGCCACCAAGCCGGACATCGATTGCCGTGACGGCTCGTGTCCGCAGCCCCGTTTCGATCGAAACTTCGCTCTGCGACCGATCGATGTGATAGTAGGCGTCGATCACGAAGTCTCCGATCACGCCGACCGATCGACTGCCGATGGCGGGGATGATCTCATCCACGTCGCAGAACTCGATTCGCTTGTTCATCAGAGCGCAAGTCTACACCGGACTACTCACGGTGTCATATTGGTCGCGTGCGCCGCGCGCTCGTTATATAATCCCCGTTGGGGAGGACCGATGACCGGACGAACGCTCGTTGAACGGACGCTCGACTTCGCGGGACCGGGTCGGATCCCGCGCGATCTGTGGACGCTTCCGTGGGCGAACGCTCGCTATCCGCGTGAGGTGGACTCGATCCGACGCAGGTTTCCGATGGATCTATCGACGGCTCCCGAGCGCCTCGCGACGCCTACGCGCGAACACGGCGACGCGTACGCGCGCGGCACCTTTACCGACGCGTGGGGTGCAAAGTTCGTGCAGGCGACCGACGGCATCATCGGCGAGGTCAAGGAGCCGCTGGTCACCGACGACGGGTGGCAGCAGCTGGACCGGGTGCACATTCCCAGGGAGCGACTGACGTTCGACCGTGACGCGGTGAACGAGTTCTGCCGATCGTCTGACACCTTTGTCGTGTCGCCTGTGATCGCTCGCCCGTTCGAGCAGCTGCAGTTCATCAGGGGAACCGAGAACCTCTACATGGACCTGGTCGACATGCCGGCCGGTCTGCGCGCGTTTCTCCTGAAGATGCATTCGTTCTACTGCGAGCTCACCGAAGCGTGGGCGCGAACCGACGTTGACGCGATCTTCTTCATGGACGACTGGGGAGCCCAGAACGCGCTGCTCATTTCGCCCGATCTGTGGAGAAGCGTCTTCAAGCCTCTCTACCGTGACTACATCACGATCGCCCACCGGCATAACAAGCGCGCGTTCATGCACTCCGACGGGCATATCACCGCGATCTACCCCGATTTGATCGAGATGGGGCTGGACGCGATCAACTCTCAGCTGTTCTGCATGGGCGTCGATCGCCTGGAGCAGTTCGCCGGGTCGATCACGTTCTGGGGAGAGGTGGACCGGCAGCGACTCCTGGTCGACGCGTCCCCGCGGGAAGTCGAGGAGGCGGTCGGCCATGTCTACCGCGCGCTCTTCCGCGACGGCGGATGTATCGCGCAGTGCGAGTTTGGCGCAGGCGCGAGGCCGGAGAACGTCAGCGCCGTGTTCGAGGCGTGGCAGAACGTCCACCGCGCGTGACCCGGCAACCGGCTACCGGTCGTCGGTCTGGTACGTCGCCGCCGCGTACGCGGCCAGGTGGCGTAGCTCGCCGGTGAACCGCGCGGGAACGATTTCACACGCTTTGAGCGAACCTGCAAGCGCTTCGCGCTCGAGCGCGCGGCGCATCGCAGGCTCCAGAAGCGCCTGCGCGCGCTGGTAGACCGCGCCCAGGACGATGCGCTCGGGCGCAAAGATATCGATGAGGAGCGCAAGGACGCGCCCCAGGTAGTCGCCGGCACGATCGAAGACCTCCCGCGCAACCGGATCGCCGTCGGCCGCGGCGCGCGCGGCGTCTTCGGCGCGGATCAGGTGCACGCGATCGAAACCGTCGCAGTAGGCGACCTCACACCCGCGCTGGTACTGCTCGACCGCGGCCGCCTGCGCGAGCTGCGCGATGCCGCCACCGCTGCAGAACCCTTCGATAGAGCCGCTCTTTCCGTACCCGACCGGGCCCGAGCGCTCGAGCCGTACGTGCCCTATCTCTCCTGCCTGTCCGCTTCCCTGGTAGAGCGCGCCGTTGGCGATGATGCCGGCGCCGAACCCGCTCCCGTGCGTGATAAAGAGCATGTGGCGCACCCCGACTCCGGCGCCGAATTGCCATTCAACGAGCGCTCCGGCGTCGGCATCGTTCTGCAGCCGCGCGGGCACGCCGAGCGACTCTTCGATGATCCGCACGACCGGGAGCGTCCCCCACGGAGGCAGGTTCGGCGGGGAGAGGATGAGCCCCCGTGCCGGGTCGAGCGGCCCTCCGCAGCTGATCCCGCACGCGTCGATCCGGACGCGATGACGCGCGATGAGATCGCGCGATCCGTCGACGAGCAGTCGCTCGATCGCTGCGCGGTCCGGGGCCTCCTGCGTCGCGATCGCGACGCTTTCAAGAAGGAGCGGCACGGCACCGGGCTGCTCCCTGCTCACGGAGAGCGTGATCGTCGTTCCGCCGATGTCGACGCCAAGGATGTGGCGGCCGGAGGTGCTTGGATCGGTCATCGCCGCACATGATAGCAGAG
>SKVA01000134.1 GCA_007129695.1 Spirochaetaceae bacterium
AACCGCGCCGACTACTTCCCGAACACCTGGTTGAGTTCATCCTGGAGCGCCGGCAGGCGCCGGTAGCGTAGCCGCAGGTCGGCAAGGTATTCCGACAGTTCCTGCTCGGTCATCGCGTTACGGAGCCTTCCCGCCGCGGCTGCCGCTCGCGCGTAGTGTGATCGGCTGCGTCCGGCGATTTGTCGCTCGACGATGTCGGCAATCAAGCGCCGGCTCGTCGTGGGGCGCAGTTTCGCCGCCAGTGAGGCGAGTCGCAGCGCCAGGTCGTCGCTGTGGTACGAGCTGATCGTATCGAACGCCTCGATCGCGGCGTCGACGTCCCGGCGGTGAATATGGATTTCGGTTGCGGCCGTCGAACCGTGTGAGTCGCGGCTGACCGCGTCGATCATCTTCCGGTCGAACTCGTCGGTCCGATCGAGCGCCGAGGCCGTTTTCATGACCGCATCGTACGCCGCAACAGATGGTCGTTCGCAGAACCACTGGAACCGCAGATCGAGCGCTCGATCAACCGCCCCCAAACGCTCGACCGCCTCCGCCCAGGCCGCGACGATGTCACCCCGGTGCGGAGTGTCGGAGCCCAGTAGTGGCGCGACGTGGTCCAGGAATGTCGCCGCCTCCATCACCATGCCTGCGTCCAGAAACGCGCGCGCCGCTCGGCTCACGTCGTACCCCTTGCGCACGTGCTCGACCGCGTGCGCTTGCGCACCCGACCGGTCGCCGAGCGCGATACGGTGCAGCACGTAGTGGTAGGGGAGTCCGGCATCCAGAAAGAGCGCGTCGATCTCCTGCTCGCGGGCGCTGCGGCGGAGCAGAGCGGCTATGAGCTCGCAGGTGCTTGTCTTGCGATACTCCCGCGACCATGTCCAGTCACTCTCCACCGCGTCGCCTTGCTCCGATGCGTCTGCCGGCTCGACCAGGCTCGCTCGCAACAGGTCGATCGCGAAGCTCGCTTCTTCCGAATCCCCGCACTGGGCAATCGCGTCGCGCAGACCATCGCCGATACCGTAGGGGTTATCCAGGCACAGCGGGACCGCGATCGTGAGCCACGCTCTTCGCGAATCGCTGTCCATGTCGGAATGGGTAACCGTCTCGCTCATGCCGGTCACGCACTCCGCGGCCGCGCCTCCTATGACGCCGTCGGAGTCGTCGAGGTGCGCTATCTCGTCTTCGATCTGCTGATAGACGGCGGTGTAGAACGCCAGGAGCCGCACCGGATGGTTCGATGCCTCTCGCGCGCCGTGCATCAGGAGCTCGCGGAGACCCGACGCGTATTGATGCCCCGCTCGGTACGGGTTCGACGCCCAGCCGGGCGTCACCCCGGAAGCGACCTCGCGATACTGCGCAACCTGGGTGCGGAAATCGACGCTACTACCCGCCGCAACGGCTCTGGCGCCCGGCGCGTCGAAGCGGTCGAGAACCCGCCGGGCGAAGACCGGATCGTCCACCGCGCGCTCAACAATGAGGTCCGCCAACTCGACCGGGTCCAGTTGTCGTAGGCGCGTGGCAAGGACTACGCGATCTATCCGTGCCACCGCCTGAGGCTTCTCGATACACAGGAGCCCCAGGGCGACAAGATGCTTGCAGAAGTCCCCGCGCGGGCAGGTGCATCGGCCCGATTCCGCACCGTGTGGCCCCAGGATCATCTCCATCTCGTACGCGATTTCCCTGCTCCCGACCGCTCGGCCGGTCAGCCGGTCGTCGACGAGGAGCGCATCGTATACGCGTCCTTCGGCCACGCATCCCATGCCGCGGACAAAGCTCTCGTCGTCGGCCAGGTCACGGAGGGATTCCCGGGTCGGTTCGTGCATTCGGTTCTCCTGTATCCGAATTACGCCGCCGGTGACCGATTGTCAACCGCCATTGCTCAGATCCGGACCGTATCGTCGGCGCCTCCACATGGCGCAACTCAGCCCGAGTTCGCGTATTGTGGCATCTCCGTGCCGACTGTATGATTCATAGGAGGGTCGCGTTTCGGCCGCTCGGGAGAGACCGTCGTGTTTGAAGAGATCATGGCCCGAAACGAAGGAAAGACTCTCGAGTTCAGGCGCGACCTTTCGTCACCGGCTCCGATCATCAAGACGATCGTCGCGTTCGCGAACAGCTCCGGCGGCATCGTCGCGATCGGAATAGACAACCACACCAAGGCGGTGCTCGGCGTCGATAGTCCCCTCGATGAAGAGGAGCGCCTCGCGAGTCTGATCGCCGATAGGATCGAGCCGCGGCTGGCGCCGGTGATACGACCGTATTGAGATCGAGAATCCCGGGATCCTTCTGTCGGGCCTTACGGTCGACGACATACTCGCGGGTGTCTCGCGGCTCCGTAACCGAGTGATCGGACGAGTGTTTCGTGAACTCTGGTTGATCGAGCCATGGGGCAGTGGCATGCGGCTGATCATGGAGGAGGCGAAGCGACTCGGTCTCCAGCAGCCGAGGATCGAGGAGCTCGGGCTGCGGTTCCGGCTCACGATCTACCTCGGCCCCGATGGCTCCCGGCCGCCCGACGACCGGGGAAGCTACCGGGGAAGTAACCGGGGAAGTCGGGCGCCTCGTGAACGTGCTGCACGGAGAGATGAAGCGCGTCGAGCTCCAGGAGGCGCTCGGCCTTCGCCACGAAGATCACTTTCGCGCGGCGTACCTCAAGCCCGCGCTCGAAAAGGGGTACCTAGAGATGACCGACCCCGATCGGCCACGCGGCAGCCGCCAGCGGTACAGGCTTACCGCGAAAGGCGAATCACTCGTACGCGAAACCGCGCCACGCTACCGGAAGGGGAGGGCGGACTGACGGAGCCGCACCATTCACGCGGCACGGCCGTGAACACCTTGCCCGACGAACCCGCGGATTGCACGTGCGCAGTCTCTG
>SKVA01000480.1 GCA_007129695.1 Spirochaetaceae bacterium
GCCGTCGCGGCAGGTAGCCGTCGCGGCAGGTAGCCGCGGCAGCGTAACGGCCATATACTACCCGTACGAGGTGCCCGTGCTGTTCTACATCCCGTTTCCGACCTGGTTGAGCGCTGAGATCATCCCCGGCCTGCCACTACGGTGGTACGGGTTGATGTACCTGGTTGCGTTCGCGCTGTCGTACCTGCTGTTTATGGCCCAGATCCGTAAGCGGACCGAGGAGATCGATCAGGACACGGTGATGAACTTCTTCTTCTGGGGAATCATCGGTCTGCTGATCGGCGCCCGGCTCTTCTCCACGCTCCTGTTCGACGCATCGGGTCTCTATCTGCGGCGGCCGTGGCTGATATTCTGGCCGTTTTACGAAGGACGTTTTGTCGGGCTGCAGGGGATGAACTACTACGGAGGTCTGATCGGTGCGATCGTCGGGTTCGTTCTCTACGCGCGTCGCAAGTCGATCGATATTCTGGACTGGGGCGACATGCTTGTGATCGGTGTCCCTCTCGGATACACGTTCGGCCGACTCGGGAACTTCATAAACGCAGAGCTCTACGGGCGGGTAACGCAGGCTTCATGGGGCGTCGTCTTCCCGACGGCGGCCCGTTTTCCGGCTTCAGAGCCATGGGTGCAGGAGTGGGCGGCCGCGGTCGGTATGGAGCTTCAGGCGGGCCAGACGCTGGTCAACCTCCCGCGCCATCCGACGCAGATCTACGAGGCCATCGCAGAGGGCATCCTTCTGTGGGTCATCATGTGGTTCATCGTGCGGAAGCACAAGCCGTACAACGGGTTTGCCGTCGGCGTCTACCTGATCGCGTACGGCGTGATGCGCTTCGCGATCGACTATTTCCGGATGCCGATTTCGGCAGGCGACTTCGCGATCCGGCTCGTCGATAACGGTATTCCTGTCCACTTCGTTCAGACGCCGCTCAATCTCATCCCGAGTCAGCTCTACAGCCTGGCGATGATCGTCGGCGGAGCGGTCTTCCTCTTCGTCGTCAGGCGCAAATCGGTCGGTAAGGCGGTAGCCGGTTCGTCCGCAACGAACGAGTCCACTAGGACTCGCTCGTTGCGGGCTCTGCGCAAGAAGATCCGGTCATGAGACCGCTGGTCAGGACACCAGCTGGTCCTTGATGTACTTGAAGCTTGACTTGAGACTCTTGAATGGGTCGTTGTCGACCCAGTCTGCGTCCTGTTCGACGATGAACCACTGACACCCCGAGTCCTCCGCAGCCGAGATGATCTCGGCCCAGTCCAGATTGCCTGATCCGATTTCGGCGAATCGACGCTGCCGATCGTTGTCGATCGCGTAGTCCTTCAGGTGGATCAGCGGCATGCGCCCGCGCATTTTGCGGCACCACGACGCGACGCTCGCTCCGCCGGCCTGAACCCAGTGCGTATCGAGCTCCGCCTTCAAGTGGTTCGGGTCGGTCTCCGCGTAGATCATCTCAAGCACCGTTCGGCCCTTGATCTGACGGAACTCGATGTCGTGGTTGTGATAGCTGAGCACCATTCCGTGATCGCGAAGCACGCGTCCGGCCGCGTCCAACTGTTTGATCAGATTCTTGACGTCGCGTGGCGATCCGAAGTCGATGTTGGCAGGGTACGGGTACGCTGTGTGCGCGCACCCAAGGATCGACAGTTTTTCTACCACCGCCTTGGGGCTGTCGAGGATCGTCGCGCTGTTTTCGTGCGTCGCGCAGCAGGTGAGTCCTTCGCCGTCGAGTATGCGGCGCAGCTCGTGCGGGTCGATCGGGCCGGTGCCCGACACCTGGACCGCCTGATAGCCGATCTTGCGGACTTGCCGGAGCGTCTTGGCCATCTGGTCGGGTGTTTTGAGATGGTCCCGAAGCGTGTAGAGCTGCGCGGCTACCTGTTGGATTTTCATGGTTATACCTCTGTCGTACGATTAGAGTCGGATGACCCCAGTATATCAGCGACCCCGAAAGTGTGAAAGCGACCCGAACGCGAGCGCACTACCCTCTTGGCGACCCATTGGGTAGAATACCTCAATGCGTCGATCGTTCAGCTATGAGAACCTGTCGAGTCTGTATGAGCGAACGCCCGAACAGGAGCTTGCCCGCGGCAGGAAGCTCGTCGTGTGGAGCGATCTGCACCTGGGTAACGGCAGTAAGGCCGACGATTTTCTGCCGAACTCCGACCTCTTCTTCAGGTCGCTGCGCGACCATTACTTTCCGCGCGGCTACACGTTGATCCTCAACGGCGACGTCGAGGAACTTCAACGGTTCGGTCTCGGTGAGATCATGCAGCGATGGGAGCACCTCTACGCGCTGTTCGACGACTTCAAGCGCGATCGCAGGTTGATCAGACTCATTGGTAATCACGATATGGACTTGATACACCGGGTAGCCCACGGGTTCGACATCGTCGAAGCGCTGCGCTACCGGTATCACGATAACGCAATCTTCATCTTTCACGGTCATCAGACGTCGAAGCGGTTCGAACGGTACAACCGGCTCGTCGGATTCGGTCTGAAGTATTTCGCGACTCCGCTCAAGATCAAGAACTACAGTGTCGCCGACGACAGTCTCAAGCGGTTTCGGACCGAGGAACGCGTGTACGAGTTCGCATCGTCGCGCAAGCTTCTGTCGGTGATCGGGCATACGCATCGACCGTTGTTCGAGTCGATGAGCAAACTCGACTCGATCAAGTTCGAGATCGAGCGGCTGTGCCGCAAGTACCCGAAGGCGTCGACGAAGAAGCAGCTGAAGATCGAGCGGTCGATCGAGAGCTACCGCGCCGAACTGGCGCAGATCGATGAGACGGACGACCAGCTTGCGACCGTTGCGAGTCTGTACAACGCGAACCTAGTCGTTCCGTGCATGTTCAACTCGGGGAC
>SKVA01000511.1 GCA_007129695.1 Spirochaetaceae bacterium
CGTTTGATAGAGGAGATCCTCGAAGTCGGGCCGATTCTTCTTGAACCCGGTCGTGTTCACGTTCGACAGGTTATTGGCAATCGTGTCGATGTTGAACTGTTGTCCGATCATCCCCGACGCTGCGGTGTGAAGTGAACGCATCATGGCAGGCTCCTTACAGCTTGATCGCTTCGTTGATCAGGCGGCCGACCATCTGGTCGTGCGCCTGGATCGATTTCTGGTTCGCCTCGTACGCGCGGTTGACCTCGATCAGACCGACCATTTCGGTGATCGCGTTCACGTTGCTCCCCTCAAGAAAGCCCTGGCGGACCTTTGGCCGCCCGCTCTCCATCGTCGCGGCAGGGCCCGATTCCTCGGTCGTGTTCCAGAAGCTCGATCCCTGCTTGCGTATGTAACGGGTGTTGCGCATGTCGACGATCCGCAACCGGTCGACCTCTACCGTGTCGTCCCACTCGTTTTCGCGCATGCTCACGAGCCGCCTGGGGTCGTCGGCGAACCTGTCGTTCTCAAAGACGACGCCGTCCTCATCGACGATGAAGTTGTTGAGCTTCAGACGGATATGCCCTTGCTCGCCGAGCACGGGATAGCCCTCCTTCGTGACGAGCAGCCCCTCGGGACCGATCAGGAAGCTTCCATTGCGCGTGTAGCGCTCGCCGTACGGCGTTTCGACGACGAAGAAGCCTCTGCCGTCGAGCGCGATGTCGAACGCGTTGTCGGTCTGGCGAAGGCCGCCCTGACTGAAGACGGTGAAGAATTCGTTCGTCTCCACGCCGGTTCCGATCTTGCCGACCACCGGAGCGACATCGTACGAACCGAACGGAAAGCTACGCAGCGGGAGCTGCGTCACGCCGTCGTCCGACATCCGACGGATCAGGAGCTCGGGGAACGCCTTCTGGATAGGTGTATCACGCTTGTAGCCGGTCGTATCGACGTTCGCCAGGTTGTTCGCCATCGCGTCCAACCGCTCCTGCTGCACGACCATGCCGGCGGCGCCGGTGTACAAACCTCGTAGCATCTGGCCTCCCTGATATCACTATCGGAGAATGCCGACGCCACGTTTATAGCCAAGAGTGGGATTCGAACCCACGGCCTGCTCATTACGAGTGAGCTGCTCTACCCCTGAGCTATCTTGGCACGAGCAGAAATATATCGCACAAGATCGACCGTGTTAACCCTTCGCAGAAGCAGTTTCACTGCGGAAGCGGCTTTTACTGCTTCCGGCGACTCGCGACGAACCGGACAAACTCGTTGATGTTCTTGACGATGATCCTGTCGTTGAGGACCTCTACGCGTCGCTGCGTGACGAAGTGGTTGAGCACGTGGCGTGTCTGATCGGTCGACAGGCCCGCCCAGTGCGCGATGTCCTCCGGCGTCGTCTGGAAGAAGCGTTCGTCGCTCTCATCGGGCGCGTGAGGCGTGCCTTCGTTGAGCATCAGGAAGACGTCGGCCACGCGTGCCTGCACGTCGTCGAGCGTAAGGATCATGAACCGGCGTCGCTGGTCGTAGATGCGCTTCGTGAAGAGCTTCAGCAGCTTCAGCGCGATCGCAGGGTTGCCGCGCATCAAGATCTCGAAGTTCGCGCGGTTGAACTCCAGGCACTTCACCCGCTCGGCGGCGAGCGCGGTTGCCGACCGCGGCGCTTCCTCGAGAATCGCCATCTCGCCGAAGATCTCGCCGGGCTGAAGAACGTCGACGGTCTTTTCGATATCGCCCATGATCTTCGTGATCTGCACGCGTCCCTGCTGGATCAGGTAGAACGCGTCACCGGGTTCGAACTCGCAGAAGATGATATCACCCGGGTTGTACGTGACCGCAAACCGCTCGAATGCCTCAAGATTCATCGTAACGCCTCGCTCATGATGCGGCCTCGAGCGACTTCTGCGCGCGGCGAACCTTGCGCAACAGCGCCTCACCGGCTCCGGGCATGCTCACTATCTTCTGGTAGAAGCTTTCGGCTCGCCCGGCGTCACCCTTCTCCTGGTACGACTGGCCGACGTAGTAGAGCGCATCGGGAAGCTCCGGAATCTTGGGGTAGCGCTGGATCAGCCCCGTGAAGTGCTTTATACACGCGTCGTACTGCTCGAGGCTGAAGAAACACCGGCCCATCTCGAACAGGCTCTTGATCCGGTACTCCTCGTCCTCGCTCGTTTCGACGAGGGTCTTGAAGCTGCGCAACGCGTCGGCGTAGTTCTGCTGGCTGAAGGTGCTCACCGCCGCGTAGAACTCCTGCGCGGCCTCGGAAAGCTGCTTCCCCGCGGCGGGTTTGGCAGCCTGCGGTGAGGCGGACTCGATCCCCTGGATGTTCGGACCTTTACCGGATCCGTACTGCTGGGCGAACTGCTCGGCCTTCTGCGCGAACTCGTTTGCCTTCGCATGGAACCGGCCCGACGGATAGTAAGTCAGGTAGCGACGAAACGCGTACACGGCCTGCTCGTAGCGCTTTCTCCCCAGATAGTACTGTCCGATGTTGAACAGGCCCGCCTCGGGGTCGACGTGATCGTCCTGCGCGAGGAGACTGCTGACCTTCGCGTGCATGCGGCGCAGCTGCGTACTGAAGACCTTGAGCATCTTCATGATGATGCGGGTGTTCTGGCTGACGACGGCCTCGAACTCGGGAACCGTGAACAAAAGGACCGCGGTGTCGGAGAGCACCACCGCGTTCTCTTCGCGCGGGTACTTCCCGAGCGCGCTCTTGACGCCGAAGAACTCACCGGTCTGGATGTAGTCGTGGATCTCCTGGCCGGTCTCGATATCGGTCGAGTTCAGGCTCACGCGGCCAGACTTGAGGATGTAGATCTTGTCGCTGACGTCACCCGCGAAGTAAATGACAGAGTTCGCTTTGAAGGTCA
>SKVA01000221.1 GCA_007129695.1 Spirochaetaceae bacterium
CCAGTAGAACGAGAGATCGGGCTGGTACGGCATCAGCCCGCGGTGGCGGCGACCCGGCCAGAGCAGGAGCGCGGTGTCCTTGGGGACGATGAGTTCGCGCGCCGCTTCGATCATCCCCAGAACGCCTCGGCGAACGAAGATCAGCTCGAAGTCGGTGATCACGCGCTCGCTATGCGTGCCGGTGCCGGGACAGACGAAAAGCCCACCCGAGACTATCGACGGCACGATCCTCGGATCCCAGGCGAGTGTGTTCGTGGCGTCGAAACCAGACGGCATCATTACAGTCGGAATTGTCACCCTTGGGGCCGATCTGTCAAGTCTAGACTCACTCACGCTCGAATCCTGGTCGGAATTGTCCTGTAATGCTACGCGCGCGTCCATCGCGCAAGATCCTTCCACGCATCAGAATGCGATGCATCCGCCCAAAGGAGAGACCGATGAAACAGACTACCAACACATTCACGCCGGCTTCGCTCGATGACTCGAGGATCACGGGAGGCTTCTGGGCCGAGTGGCAGCGCACAAACCGTGAGGTCACGATTCCGTACGTGCTCGACAAATGTGACGAAACCGGTCGGACGCAATCGTTGCGGCTCGAGTGGAAGCAGGGAGCCGCGTGGGAGCCGCACCAGTTCTACGACTCCGACCTTGCCAAGGCGCTCGAGGCGGCCGCGTACTCGCTGCACCAGCATCCGGATCCGGCGCTGAAGGCTCGGGTCGACTCGTACATCGAGCTGTTCGCGCGCGCGCAGCAACCCGACGGCTACCTCAACACCTACTACTCGCAGACGGGCATCGAAAAGCGGTGGACGAATCTGCGCGACATGCACGAGCTCTACTGCGCGGGCCACCTCTTCGAGGCGGCCGTGGCGCACTTCGAGGCGACCGGCGAGCGGTCGCTCCTCGACGTGGCGGTGCGGTTCGCCGACCACATCGACGAGCGCTTCGGCCCCGCCGACGCCGACTCACCGGCGGGAGGGAAGAAGGCACCCGGCTACCCCGGTCACGAGGAGATCGAACTCGCGCTCGTGAAGCTCGCCCACGCCACCGACGAGCAGCGCTACGCCCGACTCGCGAAGTTCTTCGTCGACGAGCGCGGTCGCGAGCCGCACTACTACCGCACCGAGGCCGATCGTCGAGGCGAACCGGTGGAGAAGCGGCGGTGGGAACACGCCGATCTCCCGGCGCCGTTCGCCTACTTCCAGGCTCACAAGCCGGTCCGCGAGCAGGAAGCGGCCGAGGGTCACTCGGTTCGGGCGTGCTACCTCTACGCGGGGATGGCCGACGTCGCGAAGGAGACCGCCGATGCGACGCTCCTCGCCGCGTGCCGCACGCTCTTCGACAACATCGCCGATCGGAGGATGTACATCACCGGCGGGATCGGCTCGCACGCGCACGGCGAGCGATTCACCGTTGACTACGATCTGCCGAACGAGGCGGCGTACGCCGAGACGTGCGCGGCGATCTCGCTCGTATTCTTCGCGTCGCGCATGGTGAACGCCGAGCTCGACGGGCGCTACGCCGACGTCATGGAGCGGGCGCTCTACAACGGAGTGCTCTGCGGCCTGTCCCGGAGCGGAGACCGCTTCTTCTACGCGAACCCCCTGAGCTACCACCCGACCGCGCCGCTCCTCCACCACGTCCGATCGGATGCCGAGCGCCAGCCGTGGTACGGCTGCGCCTGCTGCCCGCCGAACATTGCACGCCTGCTCGCATCGCTTCCGTCGTACGTCTACTCGACGAGCGACGACACCGTTGCGGTCCATCTCTACGCGGATAGCCGCCTCGAGCTCGACATCGACGGAACGCGCGGCGCGCTCGTGCAGTCGACCACCTACCCGTGGGACGGCGAGATGACGTTCACCTGCGAGTCCGATGGGCCGATGACCTTCACGCTCGCGTTGCGGATCCCCGGCTGGGCCGACGGCTACGAACTCTCGACCCCCGACTCGTCGAAAGCCGAGCTGACACGCGGCTACCTCTCGTTCCGACGGACCTGGCTCCCGGGCGACACGGTTCGGCTCTCGTTGCCCATGCCGGTGAGGCGAACCCACGCGAACACCGCGGTGCGCGACAACGGCTGGCAGGTCGCGCTCGAGCGCGGGCCAATCGTCTACTGCGTCGAGGAGATCGACAACGGGGCAGAGCTCGCCGACCTCGCGCTCCCGGCCGACGCCCAACTCGACTCGACCTTCGATGCCGCGATGCTTGGCGGATGCACCGTCGTGAAAGCCGCGGCGGTCCGGCACGATTCGTCGCCCCGCGCACCGCTCTACGGCGGACCCGGCGATCGTCGCAGCGTTGGGCTCACGGCCGTACCGTTCGCGCTCCGCGCGAATCGTGGCGTCGGTGAGATGCGCGTCTGGATCGCCGAAGTGTAGCCGCCCGGATGGGTACAACGAGCGGCGGTCGGTGCTACTCCAGCACCACTCCGCCGCGCAGCAATGCCTGGCGCAGATCGTCGTAGCGCAGCGACCGCGAGTCGGTCTTGCGCTCGGCGATGAGCGCGGCGGCGGTTCCGGCGGCCTGGCCGTGACCCATGCACGATACCGTGTTGCGTGTCGACATGTGCGCGTCGTGGTCGGACGTGATCATCATGCCGGTCGCGTAGAGGTTGTCGACGCCCGACACGCAGAGCGCTCGGTACGGAACGCCGTACCAGCCGCCGTCCTTGACCTGGAGTCGTGGCGCCAGGTCCATGAACCCGTAGAGCATGACCTCGTCGTCGAAGCGGTGAGCGTCCAGGACGTCGTCGATCGTGATGTCGTAGTCGCACGCGATGCATCGGGCACGGCGGATCGTGATCTGCGGGCTGGTCCGAGCGATGAACGCGTTTTCGCACCCCGGCA
>SKVA01000299.1 GCA_007129695.1 Spirochaetaceae bacterium
GCAGGTCGCGCGCGAGCTTGCGCGGTCCAGCGGTCACGATCGCGCTCGCCGTGAGGAAGACACCCGATGCGAGCGACTCGAACATGCCGTACACAAGCGGAACCCGCACGGCGGACGCGTCCCCGGCCACCGCGCGAAACGCGGTCAGCGCTCCGTCGTCGACGATCGAGTACCCGGTCGTGCCGATGCCGGCGAGCAGCGCGTAGAGCAGCCACCCTCCGCGGAAGGATTTCCACGCGAAGGCGCGAAACGACGGCTGCGGCAGGATCAGGATTCCGACAGTCACCGCGACCATTCCGGTCAGTCCGATAGCCGACACCGGACTGCCCTGACCCGTCACGTGCGCGACGATCGGCACCAGGAGGACCGGCAGCGCGCGCGCGACCGGGTACGCGACTGCCATGTCTCCCGATCGGTACGCGCCGGCAAGCCCCGTGAAGTAGAGCATCTGGAAGAGCCCGGCGAGCGGAAGCAGCCGCCACGTGGCCGCCGGCATCACCGCGACAGTGTCACGCCATAGAATCGCGAATGGCGCGAGCGCGAGTGCGCCGACGAGCGACGCGATCAGGTAGTACGCGGTCGCGGGACGCGACCGCCTGCCGAGGAGATTCCACGACGCGTGTACGACCGCTGAGCACAGTACGAGCAGTATCGCTACTATCGTCATCGCGCCGACCTTCGGGATGGCTTAGTCGAACTGGAAGCCGCCGTTCATGTCGACGATTTCGCCCGTGATGAATCCGGCTTTTTCGGAGACCAGGAACATCACCGTGTGCGCGAACTCTTCGGGCTCGCAGAACCGACCGACCGGGATTTTCGCCTCGACCTCGGCGCGCTTCTCCGCGGAGAGCTGCTCCATGACCATCGGCGTGCGGACGAACGCGGGCGCGATGCCGTTCACGGTGATTCCTTCGCGCGTCGTTTCGGCCGCGATGGAGAAGGTCAGCCCGATCAGCGCCGCCTTGGATACCGAGTACGCGGTACCCGCGGTCAGCCCGCCGCACTTCGCTGCCCACGACGACACGTTGACGATCCGTCCCCACTGCTTCTTCCGCATTCCCGGCAGTACCTGCTGGACCAGATAGAACGCACCGTTCAGGTTCACCGCCAGGATCCGGTTCCACTCTTCGGGGGTCGTCGCCAACGCCTTGTTGTTCGACAGAATACCGGCGTTGTTGATCAGGATGTCCACGACACCCAGGTCGCTCGCAATCGCCCGTGCGCCGGTCTGCACCGCCGCAGGATCGCTTATGTCGAAGGCGTACGGCGTGACCAGGCCGTTGCCGGCCGCGACTACCGGTTCGAGCGCCGTCGCGTTGATGTCCACGGCGGCGGTCGTGATGCCCGCCTCAACGAACGCTTCGACCACCGACCGTCCCATCGTGCCGGCCGCGCCGGTCACTATCGCTACGTGTTTTGCTTGTGTCATGCCCGAGTGTGCCCCGGAACGGGCCGGCGTTACCAGTGTCAGCGACCGTGCAGGTGATCGCCTCAGCCGCTCGCCGCGCGAACGGCCTCCACCGTTACAGTCGCCGCGGCGACTCCGTCACAGATCGCCGCGATCGTGATGGCGCCCGACTTGCCATTGGTGCGCACGACCGCCATTGCTCTGCCTTCGTGTACGCGTCGGGTCGTACCGACGTACGGTTCGTCGCTCTTCGGGTTGCCGTTGCCAACCGCGACGAGTGTACCTTCACCGCTCACCGCGAAGTGCACGGGATCGGTCGCGCAGTGAACGACCGAACCGTCGGCGTCGACGAGCTCGACGGTGACGTAGCACAGGTCGCCGTATTCGGCTCGCAGCGTCGATCGGTCGGGAGTCAGCCTGATCGCCGCGGGAGGACCGGCGCTCCGGACGACGGTTCGCGAGCGCTCGGTACCGTCGGTGTATCCGATCGCGACGAGCTCGCCTTTGGCGTACGTCGTCTCGAACGTCGCGGTGTAGCGGTTGCCTCGGCCTGCCGGACTCCGTCCGACGGACTTCCCGTTCAGCACGAGTTCGACTTCGTCGTCGCGCGAGTAGACGTCGACGACGATCGGCTTGCCGTCGAACCCCGGCCAGCTCCACGATGAGGCGACGTCGGGCCAGCCCCATCGCGACACGACGCCGTCCCTGCCATGGAACTGCGGATCGTGGACCGCGATGTACGGTGCGGTCGCGATCCCCCAGACGCAGTCGCGGTAGTACGATTGCGGTCGCTTGAACCCGCAGATGTCGATGTCACCGCAGTACGCCTGGTTCCACGGGTAGTCGCCCAGAAAGGCCGTTTCGCCGTTGTACCAGACGTGACCGATTCCCGCCTCACCCAGGTAGTCGATTGCGGTCCAGACGAAGTCGCCGATCACGTGCGGGAGTCGTTCGGTCGCCTCCCAGTAGTCGAACGCGTCCTTCGGGAAGGTCTCTTCGCCGCAGATGATCCGTTTCGGGAAGCGTTGCCCGTCGCCTTCGTAGCGGTGGAGGAGGTAGTTATAGCCGACCACGTCGAGCGGCTCGGCGAAGCGTTCGGTGAGCTCTGCCCAGTAGTCGCGCTCGCCGTCGGCGGCGGGGGCAGCGACGTTCGCGGCGAGCCCGCTCGCTTCGGGGTCTTCCCACAGGCCGCAGAGTGCGTTCGTGACCGCGCGCGTCGGGTCTATCGTCCGCACGCGGTCGGCCAACAGCCGCGCGTACTCGTACCCGCCAGATCGGCCGTCGCGTTCGATGATCTCGTTTCCGGTCGACCACATGATGATCGACGGGTGGTTCCGGTCGCGAAGCACCATCGCGTCGATGTCTTCCTGCCAGTTCGCTTCGAACGCGACGCTGTAGTCGTTCGGGTTCTTCCCGTCGCGCCAGCA
>SKVA01000397.1 GCA_007129695.1 Spirochaetaceae bacterium
CGCGCAGCAGCTCCGCGATCCGGATCGCGACGCGCGCCGGGTCGGATCGGCCGCGCGCCGCGTCGATGAGCGCGCTCACGTGCTGCCGCGCCGGCCCCGAAAGATCGATCGTCGGGCATCCCGCGTCGGGTATGCCGAGCTCGGCGAGCACGCCGCGTGCGCCGGCGGGCAGCGTCACGTAGAGCTCCCGCCAGCCGCCGCTGCGGTGGATGTCGTGCCTGACGCGCGGCGGTCTGATCAGGAGCGATCCGGGCACCAGGCGGTGCTCGCCGTCGGGCATCCGCGCGGTTCCGCTCCCGGCCAGGAGAAGGAGCAGCCGCAGCTCCGCGAACGCAACGCCGGTCGCGTCGCGCCGCGCGCGCTCCGCGATGATACCGACCGTGATCGAGCCTCCCGACCGAAGAGCGATCGTCCCGTGAAAGGCGGGCGTGTCGGCAAACATTCCCTATTATGACATATAGTGACGATCGCGCCATGGTTACTGACGGTGTCGTGTGCGACGCTCGATGACACGCAAGGAGCAGACCGATGGCGAACCGGAAACCGAACATTCTGGTATTCATGACCGACCAGCAGCGCGGGGCGTCGGTCCTGGCCGACCATCCGGCGAAGACGCCGATCATAGACCGGTTGAAGCGCGACTCGGTCACGTTCACGAACGCGTACTGCCCGTCTCCGCACTGCTGTCCGTCGCGCGCGACGTTTCTGACCGGTCTCTATCCGACCGAGCACGGTGTCTGGCACAACGTTTCGGTCCAGAACGCGATTACGCGCGGGCTCGCGCCGGGGGTGCGCCTCTGGAGCGAGGACCTTGCCGACGCCGGCTATGACCTCCACTGGTCGGGCAAATGGCACGTGAGCTTCGACGAAGGTCCGGCGGACCGCGGCTGGCGCGAGTGGAGCGTCACCGCCGGACCGCAACGCGAACCCGGCACCTTCATGGGTACGACGTGGGACGGGTACCGCGAGCTCGCGCGGGGCGAGACCGGAACGACGCGCGGCGATGGCCAGATCGTACGCCCGGGGTACGGTACGTACACGCACTACGGAGTGAATGAGAACCCGTTTCGCGATCAGGACCAGGTGGACGCGGCGATCCGCGCGCTCGAGTCGTTCGGCGCGGATCGGGCGGCACCCGATGCACCGTGGATGCTCTACGTCGGGACGCTCGGGCCGCACGACCCGTACGTCGTTCCGCAGCGCTTCCTTGATATGTACGACATCGACGACATCGAGCTTCCGCCGTCGTTCGACGACCGGATGGCCGACAAGCCGGCGCTCTACCGCAAGACGCGCGACCGGTTCGATCAGCTCACGCCGGAGGAGCACCGCAAGGCGCTCCTTCATTACTACGCGTTCTGCAGCTACGAGGACTACCTCTTTGGCCAGGTGCTCGACGCGCTCGACCGCTCGGGTGAAGCCGTTAACACGATCGTCGTCTACTGTTCCGACCACGGCGACTACACCGCCGATCACGGGCTGTGGTGCAAGGGGTTGCCGTGTTTCCGCGGTGCGTACCACGTTCCGGCGATCGTACGCTGGCCCGGTCGGATCGCCGATCCGGGGCGCACCGTCGCCGCGCCGGTCAGCCTGGCCGACTTCGGCCCGACCTTCCTGGACGCGGCTGGGGTCGCGTCGGCGGGCGCGATCCGCGCCGGTGCGACGATGCGTCCGATGTCGGGGATGAGCCTGATGCCGTTCCTGACCGGAAGCGGACCATCGTCGTGGCGGACCGAGATGTATACGCAGACCAACGGCAACGAGCTCTACGGCATCCAGCGCGCGGTCTTCAACAACGAGTGGAAGTACGTCTACAACGGGTTCGACTACGAGGAGCTCTACGACCTGCAGAGCGACCCCGAGGAGACGGTCAACCTCTTTGGCCGACCCGAGCACGACGCCGTCGTGCGGGAGATGAGCGCAAAACTCTGGCGCTTCGCGTACGATCACGACGACACGTGCATCAACCCGTACGTGATGGTCGCTCTGGCCCCGTACGGCCCTGCCGCGGCGTTCGGGTGACCGGCATGACGCGCCGGCAGGCGGGCGACGTGTAGTCCTTTCCCTACACTACGGTCAGGCAATGTCTGACTGATTCACGAGTAATAGTGTCGTATACTCCGACACAGACCCGACCGGGCCCGGGCCGTCGCAAGCGGCCGCGCATGGCCTATGCAGGTGCAGGGTTCCGGAGGAACGATGAAGATCAGAACGCGGCTGATGCTGGTGGGGCTGGCCGCCACCGTGGTGCCGCTCGCGTTCGTCGCGGCGGTCGCCTTGGTTCAGGCGGCGCAGGCGGAAGAGGTCGCGACCGACGAGATATCGCGGTTGTCGGTCGAGAACAACGAGCGGATCCTTGCCGGCGTCGTCGCGATGGTGACGAGCCAGCAGGAGGTGCTCGAGCAGAAGGCGGTGAGCGACCTGAACGTCGCTCGCGATCAGCTTGCGCGCGCCGGCGGCGTCCGCTTCGCCGATGAAACGGTCGGCTGGCAGGCGGTGAACCAGGTTTCCGGCGCGCGCACGACGGTCACGCTGCCGCGAATGCTGGTCGGCGACCAGTGGTTCGGACAGAACACGAATACCGGTGTGAGAACGCCGGTCGTCGACGACGTGCAGGAGCTGGTCGGGGGGACCGCGACGGTGTTCCAGCGGATGAACAACGCGGGCGACATGCTGCGCGTCGCAACGAACGTTCGGACGCTGGACGGCACGCGCGCGATCGGGACCTATATCCCGGCACGGAGTCCCGACGGGACGCAGAACCAGGTGGTTCAGAGCGTGCTTGCCGGACGCCGCTTCGTTGGCCGGGCGTTCGTCGTGAAC
>SKVA01000323.1 GCA_007129695.1 Spirochaetaceae bacterium
GTTCTACAAGGAGTCAGACGCCCGTACCGCACTGTCTCAGGCAGCGCTCGTGGTCGCCGCCGTCTCGGAAGCCCTGGAAACCTGAGACAACCGTGACGCCTGTGGATGCCGGCTACGGCCCGCCCCGGCTCGCCGACAGCGACGCTGCACAGGAGCCATGGGACGTCGCACCCGCACGCGACTCATTTTCTACCAACTGAGGTGAGCTTGTCCTTGATCCGCGACACAAGCTTCCAGTAGAACGGGAGCTGGCTCAACACGGTATAGACGATGACGATGAACAGGATCAACGCCACGGGGCGCGTGAACACCGGAGCGAAGCTTCCCTGCGACACCATGAGCGCACGGCGTAGATTCTGGTCCGCCATGGGCCCAAGAATCACGCCGATCACGAGCGGGGCGATTGGGTATCCCATTTCGGTCAGGACGTACGCGATGATGCCCACCGGAACCATCAGGTAGAGATTGAAAATCTTGGTGCCGAGCGCATACGAGCCGATCACGCAGAGCACGGCGATGATCGGCATGAACAGCGCCGGCGGAACCCGCAACAGTTTCACGACCTGCCTGGCGAGGACCATACCGAGAACCCACATGGCGAATGAGGCCATCAGCAGGATCGCCGTCACCTGCAGGATGAAATTAGGATGGTCGAACCGCAGCATGGGGCCCGGGTTGATCCCGTGGAGCATGAGCGCCCCAAGCAGCATCGCGGCCGGAGGACTGCCCGGGACGCCGAGGGTGAGGAGCGGTATCATGGCACCGCCGATGCATGCGTTGTTCGCCGTTTCCGACGCGATGACCCCGGTCTCCTCGCCGGTCCCGAACCGCTCCGGGTGGCGCGAGGTGTTCTTTGCAGTTCCGTACGACACCCATCCGGCGATATCTTCGCCAATTCCCGGCACCGCACCGATGCCGACTCCAATGAGAGCCGACCGGACTATCGTTGGAAGATTGCGTACGATGGTGCGGAACTCCGGCAAGATGCGCTGGAACTTCTGTGCCTCGGCGGGTACGAATCGGTCCTTGAGTACCTGGATTATCTGGGGGATGCCGAACGCGCCGATCAGCACCGGCACGACCTCGAGACCGCCTTGAAGCTGCGGGAAGCCGAAGGTGAACCTCGGGTAGAACTGGAGCCCGTCCCGGCCGACGACCGCGAGGAACAGACCGATGAAGCCCGCGATCCACCCTTTGTAGACGAGATCGGGGCTCGTCAGCGTCCCGCTGATGATGATGCCGAAGAACGCCAAAAGGAAGAACTCGAACGAGGTGAACTGCAGCGCGAGGCGCGAGATGATCGGGGCGACGGCAACGACGAACAGCATCCCCACGAACGTTCCGATCGCCGAAGCTGTCGTCGTCAACCCGAGCGCTCTGCCCCCTTCGCCCCGGCACGCCATTGGGTACCCGTCCAGCGCGGTAGCGGCCGCTGCAGCGGTACCCGGTATGTTGATCAGGATCGATGCGTACGATCCGCCGTACACGCCGCCGACATAGATGCCGAGCAGGGCGATCATCGCGGTCGCGGCCGGCATCCCGTACGTGAGTGTCGTGAGCAGCGCGACGCCCAGCGTTGCGGTGAGTCCGGGCATCGCTCCGAACACGATCCCCATGAACACCGATCCAAACAGCAGCAGGAGGTTCGCCGGGCTGACCGCGAGCTCTGCGAGGTTCGTGAAGAATACGAGGGATCGCTCGAGGTACACCACGTGCATTCCTTCTCAACGCAGCCCGTAGTAGATGATGTGCATGATCTCGATTATCCCCCCTTCGCGCGGCAGCGGTACGCGAAGGAAGTACCTGAACACGGGGAGAAGGAACAACGGCACCACGAAGGTGATGAGCGTGACGATACGAAACTGCTGAAGGCTCCTGCCCCGCGAGATGACGAGGCTGCGGACCGTCACGATCAGACCCACGAGGAATCCGAGTGCTATGACATCGGTCGTGTACACGAACCCGGAGTTCAGCAGACCGGCAAGCCCGGTGGCGAAGATCAGATAGACCGTACCGATCGTCAACGCATACACGGCCGCGGCGCGTCGCATGATCGCATCATCGTCAAAATGGAAGGCAGACAGGAAGTAGAACAGGAATGTGGCCGTTGCCAGGAAGAAATCAGTCCGCGGGATACTCAGGTACACGTAGCCCGCGAGGGCGAGGAGTATGGCGCCGAATCGAACGATCCCGTCCCACCGCATCGCGCGTCGGTTCTGCACGAGCGTGATGAACGAGCGGAACCCTCCGGACCGGATCGAGTGTGCGAGGAGTATGATGCCGAAGACACACAGCGCTATGGAGATGAACAGCGGGAAGAGCGCGGGTGAAACATACCAGACGTTCTGAACGCCGCCGAACGTATCGCGCATCGGCATTTTCAGTGTTTCGCTGAGCACCCAGAGGCTGAACGCTATCAGCACGATGCTCGTCACGAAATCCGCCCGGCGGAGTTTCTCGCCCTGCATCATAGGTCGCCCCCTTCCGCATCGTACAGGCACAGTGTCCGACGCCGGTCGTCACGAACCGGCGCCGGACCGTGCATTACGGGCGCGGTATTCCCAGGGTCTGTGGATTCACGCGTGCGGCGCCGAGATCCCACAGCGTCCATGCGAAGTTGGATTCGAGCGCGTCGAAGATCCTTGCGGCTTCGTCGCCCGTTTCGCCGGTCAGCTCCCAGTAGTTGTCACGACCGAACTTCTGGATCGCCTCGGTACGCATCGCCTGGTTGAACGCCTCACGGACGGCTGCGCGTCGTGCGTCTGGAACTTCGCGAGCAAGCGCAAAACCGATCGCCTGTTTGATCGGCAGGTACCGACTGA
>SKVA01000429.1 GCA_007129695.1 Spirochaetaceae bacterium
GACGGCGGACTTCGCCGACGACAACGAGGCCGCGCTCCGCTACCTGCTCGGCGGGCCCGAGATCGACGCGACGCGTGTTGGTCTGCTCGGTCACAGCGAAGGCGGCGTGATCGCCGCGATGGTCGCGGCGCGAAGCCCGGACGTAGCGTTCGTCATCACGATGGCCGGCAGCGCGCTACCGTACTCCCAGATCGTCGTCAGGCAGGTCGAGTCGATCGCACGCTCTTCGGGTCTGCCCGAGGATGAGGTCGCACGCATGCGCGACACGCAGGTGCGCGCGATGGATCACGCGGCCGCCGGCGAGTGGGACAAGGTCAGGGAGATCGTCAGAGAGAGCACGCTCGAACAGATCGCGCGGCTTCCGGAGGCTCAAGTCGCAGCCATGGGCGACCCGAACGAGCTCGCCACCCGGCAGGCCGACGCCGAGATCGCCGGTATGCAGACCCCGTGGATGCAGTTCTTCATGAGCCACGATCCGCGAACCGACCTTGAGAGGATCACCGCGCCGGTGCTCGCGGTGTACGGCGGGCTGGACACGCAGGTGGACGCCGCGCAGAACCGCCCGGCGCTCGAGACGGCGCTTCGCCGCGCGGGGAACCGCGATGTCACCGTTGCGGTCGTGGAGCGTGCGAACCACCTGTTCCAGGAGGCGCAGACCGGATCGCCGCAGGAGTACGGCGTACTCGGCCCGGGCCTCCACGACGAGTTCCTGGACGTCGTGACGACGTGGATCAGCGAGCGGTTCGTGCGGTAGGACGATCAGGTCTGGTCGAATTGGTGGTTCCGGGGGCGGCCACTGTGCCTCCCCCGGTCACCCGATGAGGCCCATTTCGCGCGCCACCGCGGCCGCTCGCGTCCGGTTTCCGACACCGAGCTTGCCGAAGATATTGGCCATGTGCCACTTCACGGTCCCGGCCGAGATGAAGAGCTCCTCACCGGTCTCCTCGTTGGAAAGCCCTCTGCTGACGCACGCGAGGATCTCGATCTCGCGGGGGCTCAACGGCTCGATCAGGTCATCCATGGCGCGCACTGCGTCGTTGCGCTGTGTCGATCCTTGGGCCGGTTCGGCCGGTGGGTCACCGGCACAGACCCGTTGGGCCAGGCGACGGACGGGTTCAGGCGCATCGCTCGATCGGGCTACGGTCTCGTAGACTCCCGAGAGAAGCGCGCTCTCGTCGGCGTACGCCTGGTAGAAGCCTCGACCGGCGCCGGTCTCGAACGCCAACCGCGCCAGCCGCAGCGACTCGGTTGCGTCATCCGCAGAGATTGCGACCGCGGCGTGCAGGAGCAGTGCTTCGATCAGCATCGTCAGATACTCGCCCGACTCGGCGCGCCGCTCGATCTCCTGCAGGGCTGCCCGGTCGGAGTCATCGGTCGTGCCGGTTGCTAGCCGCACTCGAACCGCCGACAGTACCGCGGGCTCGAGGCCGTACGGGATCGACTCCGGCTGATCCGCGAATGGCGCAACTCCTTTCGGGCCTTCCTTTGGGGTCCCGGCGAGCCGCGGATCGAGCGCAATCAGCCGTGCCCTTGCCGACTCCGCCATGCCCAGGCCGAGCTGAACCCGCGCGGAGAGCGCTCGAGCGGGCACCGTGACGAAGGACGGGAGCGGGGCCTCGAGCTCCATCGCCTCGATCCGTCCCATCAACTCGGCACCGTAGTCGTGATCGCCACGCGATATCGCGACCGCAAGCCCGTGGAGGCAGGTCCACGCGTGCGCTGTCCGCTCAGACTCGCTCATCGTAAGCCCGCGCTCAACGCACGCATCTGCTTCGTCCAGCTCCCCCCGCTCGCGAAGCAGCTCCCCGAGCAGTCCCCAGTGGAGTCCCACACGCGGAATCATCGTGTGCCCTCGTTCCCGGGTCGAGCGCAGCGCATCTCGAACGATCTGCTCGGCCTCCCGCCCGCGCCCCATATACTGAAGGCTCGTCGCTACCTTGAAGGTCGTCGTAAGCGACGCGATCGGATGGGTGAGCGCGCGTCCGGTCAGTTCGGCCTCCGCATAGTAGCGATGTGCCTCGCGCGGATTGGCTGCGAAAAGCCGCGCGTCACCCGAGTAGATCGCGACGTTCATCCGCCAGTACGCGTTGTTGGCGGGGAGCAGCCGCACCGCAGTGTCGGCGTGCGTAACTGCTTCGGCGAACCGTCCGTTCGAGATCGCGTGAAAGGCCTTGGCCGTTTCCAGCATTCCCGTGAGTTCCGGCCCGGCGCCGCAGTCCCTCACCGCTCGATCCGCCGCTTCGACCGCCGCTCCTGAGTCGTGCCGACCGGCATACACCTGGCACAGGAGCGCGTAGTGGATCATCAGGAGTGGGTTCTGCTCCAGCTGCGTTATCTCGAGTGCGGACAATGCCTGGAAGAAGTGGAGCGATCCGGAGATCCGCAGTACGTCGTAGGAGTGCTCGCTGAGTATCGTCGCGACGTCGTCGGTGCGGCCGGCGGCAAGCGCGTGGCGCACCGCCTCTCCCGGTTCTCCGACCGACTGAAGCCAACGGGAAGCCCGTTCATGGATCAGCGCGGCGCGGTCTGGATCCTCCTTCGACAGTCGTGTCCGAAGCAGATCCGCAAAAAGGTGATGGTACCTGAACCAGTGGCCGTCGTCGTCGAGCGCTACCACGAACACGTTGTCCCGGTCGAGCGCGCTCAGGATCCGGGCTGCATCGCCACGTTCCGTGACGGCATCGCAGAGCTCCGCGCAGAAGCGGTTCAGAAGCGACGTCGAAAGAAGGAATGCGCGTACCTCTTCCGGTTGCCGGTCGTAGACCTCATCAGCCAGGTAGTGCAACACGTGCCGGTTGCTTCCCGTGAATCCACGGACGAA
>SKVA01000059.1 GCA_007129695.1 Spirochaetaceae bacterium
GGCCAGGCGCAACGCGCGCAGGTCATCGGGATAGCGGACCGGTGACTTACTGAAGAAATGGATCCACCCGGCGGCGGACCAGGCGAGCACGTGGAAACGCGCCGCTTCGAACGACGCCTCAAGGTCGGGCCGGATGCGATCCATCACGTGCGCCAGCTCGTCATCCGAGCCGATCAGAAACGGCGCGCTGACCGCGAAGACCTCCGGCACGAGCTGTTTGAGCCCTGCCGACGTGAGCACGCCGGCCTGCAGCTGGCCGATCCGCATCTTGCGGATCACGTCGCTCTCCTCGCCGGCGATCGCGTTGTGGTAGACGCGAAGGCGAACCCGATTGTTCGATATTCGACCCCAGTCGCGCGCAAGCTGGTTCAGCGCGGCTCCCCACGGCGACGCTTCCGGAGCGACGCTCGCGAGCTTGATCTCCTGCGCGGATGCGGCGGCAGGAATCGCTGCAAGGAGCGCGACCGTGGCGACGACTCGAATCAGCGCGATGTTCAGTAGCTTGCTCAAAACGCGTCTTCCTCCTCTTCCGGCCAGTCGAGCAGGAAGAACTCCTCGATATTCGCCAGATACCACGCTGCCTTGCGTTGCGACAGCACGTTCACAAGCCGCGCATCGGGGTACGCGTCGGCGTCAACCGCGAGTGCGCGCTCCATCAGTTCCATGAACAGATCGACGTCCTGCGATGGGATCGCGAACGTCTCTGCGTAACTGATGTAGGGACCGGCCAGACGTCCGTTGGCGATCCTGATCAGCCGTTCATAGTGGTACTGCGCCTTCGCCCGATCTCCGCCCATGGTCGGTGGGACGCTCGCGTAGTACTGCAGCAGAAAGTCGTGGAGCGCGCCGTCGTTGAACCCGTCGTCAAGCTCGACGGCGCGGAGCATCAGCGGCAGTGCGCGTGGGACCGAAAACGCGAGCTCCAGATCGAACGGGTCGAGTCCGAACGCGGCGACCCACCCGGCGCCGATCCAGTAGAGGTACGCCACGTCGCGCGCGCGCATTCGGGCAAGGTACGGCTCCACTGCTGCCGCGTCGGTGGCAAACAGTGCGTCGCGAAATCCCGAATATCGAACGTCCAGACCCCTGATCACGTACTCGCGACCGCGGAGGTAGAGCGCCTTCGCGCGCCGCTGCATCGACTCTTTCTGGTCCCACTCGTAGAAGGGTAGCATCGAGGCGGGCGTCGCCACGAACGCGTTCGCGTAGGAGATGAAGCCGCTACCGGTAGCAAGGAGAAGCCCTTCGTGCCGCGGCGTCTGCTCCAGGATGCTCTCAAACAGCTTCAGCGCGAACGGAAGCGCGTCCCCAACCAGCTGCGGGTCGGCGTCGGTTGTGAAGGTCGAAACGCCGTCACCGTCGGTTCCCGCGAGCGTGTCGGCAAGCACGTTGACGGCGAGTCGGTTGATCGAACAGCTGGTGAGCCCCACTCCCAGCGCCGCTATGGCACCGATCACCGGCAACAATCGTCGAACGGTCATGGCGAGCAGAATACGGCCATGCACCCATCCTGTCAACGCGAGCGACCGCGGCCGCTACAGGCCCAGAAGCTCCGAAATTTCGTCCCACGCGGCGCGGCGGTAGCGGAACCAGACTTCGGTGTCCGTGCCGTCCTCCACGTACGCGATGAGCCCCCACGCCTGGTTGATCAGCAGCCGGTACGCGCTGACCATACGCCGCAGCAGGTCGCGGTCGCCGTCGACCAGCCCGTCGTCGTCGGCGAGCTCCTCGAGCACCTCGACCGCCGACTCGCTCAGCCCTATCACGTCGCGCGCGAGCTCGTCGGCGAACTCGCCCGTGTACGCGCCGGTCGCGTACCCGTCGGCGAGCGTCCCGAGCAGGAAGTACGTGCTGTAGAGATTGCTCACACCGAGCGCACCGACCGCGTAGAGCGCAGGGTCATCGCGCTCGGCCGCCAGCGGCAACACCGCGATCGTGGCTAGTACGACAAACCACCCGAGTCGCTTCATGTCGACCTCCTTAGAGCGGAAGCTGGATCCGACGCTCGCCAAGAGCCGGGATTACCGCGGCGGCCCGGTCAACAGCGTCGGCGCCGGCAAGGACCGCGACCGTGTGGTCGTCGTACGCGTCGACGAGCCGACGCGCGGCGCGCACGACGTCATCGACGCGGGTGTCGAGCAGCACGCGGTGATTCCGGTCGCGAACCTCGTCGGGTATACGGTAAAGCGTTCTGCGCAACCCGACAAGAGCCTTCTCCGACGGCGACTGCGGCCGATAGTATCGGCCGGCGACTCCGATCACGGCCTGCTCCAGGTCGTCGGGCGATACGCCTTTGGCGGTCCCGGTGAGCGCCGCGCGGAACGCATCGAGCGTCGGCACGATCGCCGGATCGCGGTACGACCAGAAGCCGAACACACCGTCCATTCCCCGAGCGCTCGCGCTGACACCGTAGGCGCCGCCGGTCATGCGGACCGATTCCCAGAGGGGACCGGTCCGCAGCAGATGCGCGAGCACCTGCTCGTGTACGTGATCGTCGGTTCCGAACCGTGCGCCGCGCATCGCGAGCGCGACGTAGCAGACGTTCGACGGGACGATCAGCGCCTCGGCGGGTGGAACCGGCTCGACCGCGAGCAACGGCGAGCGCGGCCGCCCACGTGTATCGGCGGCAGAGTCGGGAAGCGCGGCTACCAGGCGTTCGATGTGCGGCAGCGCGGCCTCGCACGCGTCGGCGCTCCCGGTCAGATTGACGAGCGCGGCGCGTCGACGGATCACCGCGTCGCCGATCCGCGACAGCGGCTCGGCGAGCCGCCCGCCATCCTCATCGAGCGACGACATGAACAGGAGCTGCGTCGCGCCGTGCCATAGTTCGCCGTAGCGGTCGGCGTCGGAGTACGCCCTGCCGGCGCGCACCGCGGCGTAGCTATGCCCCGATGGAAGCACCGAGCCGCTCATGCTGCTTCGCGCCTCCTTGAAGACGTCCGAGACCCGCCGTGCGTTCGAGTAGTCGGGGCTCACGATCAGTTCGCAGAGCAGGTCGACCGCTTCGCTGAGCGTCGACTCGAGCGTCTTGACGCGGAAGAAGAGCCTGCGGTCCGCGGTGATCGACCCGTCGGCGGCGATACCGGCCTCGTGGAACGCGCTCATCCCGCCCGACTTCAGTCCGATATCGGTGATGACGTCGTCGTAGGTCCGTCCGGGCAGTCCGAGTTCGCCGAACGCGTCGACGAAGAGCGGAACGTAGGGCGTGAGATCGCCGTCGAGGTCCCCGATGTCGAAACCGATGTCGATGTATACGATGCCGTTCGCCGGAACGTCGTGCGTGTAGAGCGGCACCCCCGCGATCGCATTGACCGCGGTCGGAACGCGTTCGATTTCGCGGGGCAGGTCGGCAACCCGCAGAGCAGGTAGACTCGATACCGCCTCCGGCGGGTCGGCCGTTGTCTGCAGCCGGTCGAGCGCGGCCTGATCGGCTTCGATCCGCGCTCGCTCTTCGGTGGAGAGCGCGCGTTCGCGCTCTCCAAGCCACGTCGCGAGCGCATCGGTATCGCGCCGGCGCTGGTCTGCGTCGGGCAGCACAATCGACAGCAGCCGGTGCGTGTTCCCGATCAGATGCTCGCGTATCAGGCGTTCGAAGTAGCGCGGCTCGGCCGCGACGGCGTCGCGCACGCGCTGCAGCGGCTCCTGGAACCGGAGCGTTCGCTCGGGCGCCTCTCCGTGCAGCCACCCGCGAAGCGACCGCCCCATCAGGCGCAGCCCGTTCGGACCGCCGCCTTTGATCTCGCGGTTTCGGAACTCGACCTTCCGCAGCGACGACTCGATGAGCGCCGGGTCGATGCCGTCGCGCTCGATTCCGGACAGCGATTCGAGAATGAGCGACTCGATCGCTCTCTTGTGCGCTACGTCGGTGTCACGCAACCCAACGCTGAAGACCGGCTCGCGAAGATCGGTCTCCATCCCCGTCGGCGCCGACAGATCGTCTCCCAGACCCGACTCGATGAGCGCACGCCGAAGCGGTCCAGCACTCGAGCCGAGCAGGATGTAGGCAAGCAGCTCGAGCGACAGGAGCTCTTCGGGGGTGCGGCCTCCTGTGATGAGCCAGCTCAACGTGATCGACGTTGGGCCGTCGTCACCGTCGGTCGGGCAGGTCACGGTAACCTCGCGCGGATCGCTCCAGCGCGGCTGAATGAGCTGCCTGGCCGCAGCGGCCGACGCACGGCCGCCGGCCTCGAACCGCGACAGGAACCGTGCATCGATGAAATCGAGGTAACGTTCGGTCGGAATGTCGCCGTACAGGAATATCAGCGCGTTCGACGGGTGGTAGCACGTCGCGTGGAAGTCGACGAACGCTTCGTACGTCAGATCGGGGATCGCGCGCGGGTCACCGCCGGAGTCGTACCCGTACGGGGTGTCGCACAGGAGCGCCTGGTGGACGATCCGTCCGGCGACCGAATCGTGATCGGCGTAGACGCCGCTCATCTCATTGTACACGATGCCGGTCAGTTCCAGACGGCCATCGGTGAACTGCAGCCGATGCCCCTCCTGCTGGAAGAACTCCCGGCGCAGCAGCGGAAAGAACACCGCGTCGCCGTAGACCTCCATGATATTGAAGAGGTCCTTCTCCACCGTACTCGAAGCCGGATAGACCGTCTTGTCGGGGTACGTCATCGCGTTCAGGAAGGTGTTGAGACTCCCCTTGACCAGCCGGATGAACGGATCCTTCAGCGGGTACGCGCGCGACCCGCACAGCACCGAGTGCTCGAGGATATGCGCGATGCCGGTCGAGTCGGCCGGAAGCGTCCTGAACGCGAACGCGAAGAGGTTCTCAGGGTCGTCGTTGTTGACGTGAAAAACGTCGGCGCGCGTGCCGGCATGCCGGTACCGACGCCCCACCCCCCTATACTCGGGCAGCGGCGTCTCGTACAGAAGCTCGAATCCATTGGTAAGCGCCAAGCGTCTCTCCTTGCGGGCTACAACCGCGTCAGCAGTTCCCGGACGTAGTGCAGGCTGTTCGCGGCCGACACGTCGAGCAGTCGTTCGAAGTCGAGCGCCGTGCCGTCGCTGTGGTCGCTGATCGTCCGGATCAGCAGAAACGGCAGCGCGTTCACCGCCGCGACGAGCGCGACGCTCGCGCCCTCCATTTCCACCGCGTCGCCGTCGAGCGACGCGGCGAGCCGGTCGCGCAGGCCCGCGTCGGTGACAAACCGGTCACCGGTGAGAATACGCCCGACGTGCGCGCGACCGTCCGGCGGCCGGATCGAACGCGCGACCTCGAGCAGCGCAGGATCGGCCGGCAGGAAACGGTAGTCGGTGTACGGAATCCGCCCAAGCTCGAAGCCCATCGCGGTCACGTCCATGTCGTGCTGCACGCAGTCGCGCGCAACCACCACATCGCCAAGGTCGTAGCCACGGTTGAGCGATCCGGCGACGCCGGTGAACACGATCCGCCGCGGCGCGTACCGGTCGACCAGGTGCTGCGCGAAGAGCGCCGACATCGACTTGCCGACGCCGGTCCTGCTGACGATCACCGGATGGTCGTCGATCCGACCGCGATACACGGGCCTTCCGAGCGCCGACTCTTCCACGCGGTCGCAGAGCGCCGCTGCGAGCGCGTCGACCTCGCGGTCGAGCGCTCCGAGCACGAGCGTCATCGGCTTGCCCCTGCGTCACGCGTACCGGTGAGCGCGGCGACGGCCTGACCGAGCCGACCGATCGCGTCGTCAAAGAGCGCGCGACTGGTCGCGATGTTGATGCGCTGGAAGCCCGACCCCTGGGAGCCGAACTGCCGACCTTCGCTGAGCCACAACCCGCCCTCTTCGAGCAGCGCGCGGCGCACCGCCTCGTCGTCGGCGGCGGTCGCCTTCTGTATCGGCCGGAAATCGAGCCAACCAAGGTAGGTACCTTCGGGGCGCGCGACCGGGATACCGAGCGCGGCGGCCTCGCTGACGAGCCGGTCGAGCTGCGCATCCAGGAACCCGCTCAGCCGGTCGACCCACGACTCGCACTCGTCGTAGGCGGCGCGCGACGCGACGAGCGCGAGCGGGCTCGCCAGTCCGAACCCCAACCGGCCGAGCGTCCGCTCAAAGCGGGAGCGTAGCTGCGGATCGGGGATCACGACGTGCGCGCTCGGCAAGCCGGCGATGTTGAACGTCTTGCTCGGCGCGTGACACGCGACCGTCCGCAGCGCGATGTCGTGGCCCACGTCGAGCATCGGGGTGAACTCGACGCCGGCGCGGCGGATGTCGGCGTGGATCTCGTCGGACACGACGATCAGATCGTGCCGTACCGCGATGTCTGCGAAGCGCTCGAGCTCCGCGCGGGTCCAGACGCGCCCAACGGGGTTGTGCGGCGAACAGAGCACGATCATCCGCGTCCGGGGTGAGATCACCGACTCCAGATGATCGAGGTCCATCTGGTAGCGGCCGCCGACCTGGACAAGCGGGTTTTCGACGAGCGTGCGGCCGTTGTCGACGATCGCGTCGAAGAAGGGGTAGTAGACCGGCGGCTGAATCACGACCTGATCGCCGGGATCGGTCAGCCCCAGGATCGCCGATCGCACCGCCGGCATCACGCCGGGCGCAAAGACGAGCGTCGCAGGGTCGACCGTCCACGCGTGACGCCGGCGCTGCCACGACACGAAGCTTTCGCGGTACGCGTCCGACGCGAAGGTGTAGCCGAATACTGCGTGGTCGACGCGCCTGCGTAATGCGTCGATCACCGGGTCGGGGCACGCGAAGTCCATGTCGGCGACCCACATCGGAAGCACGTCGCGGCCGCGAGAATTGTGGGGGCGATAGTCCCACTTGTACGTGTCGGTGCCGGCGCGACGGGGCACCGAGTCGAACGGAGTACTCGGGTCCATTGCGGCGTAGTATACGGAGAGTTCGCGCGATATCCTACCTCCATGATCACACATGCCACCGCGCGAACGCGCGCAGCGCTGATCGAGCGAACCCGTCGATTCTTCACCGCGCGCGGCTATCTGGAGATCGACGGCCCGCTTCTGACGCCCGCGCTGATCCCGGAGGCGCACATCGAGGTGTTCGCAACCGAACTGGTACACCCGTACGAGCGGTCGCAGCCGCGCTACCTGATCCCGTCGCCCGAAGTCTACCTGAAGCGGCTGGTCGCCGACGGCTGGGGCAACGTGTTTTCGATCGGCAGGTGCTTTCGTAACGCTGAGAGCTCGTCACGCCTGCACAACCCGGAGTTCACGATGCTCGAATGGTACACGGTCGACGCCGACTACCGCGACTCGATCGCGCTCACGACCGACTTACTCGGCGACCTTGCTGCGGTATCGACCGTGGCGGCCGGCGCGGCAACCGTCGGTGCGCCTCCCGTGCGGACCACGGTACGCGACGCGTTCGTGCGCTACGCGGGGTGCGCTCCCGACGTGTTTGACGCGCCGGGAGCGCTGCGCGATACTGCGGCTCATCACGGAATGCGCGTCGACGACGACGAGTCGGACGAAGACCTGTTCCAGCGCATCCTCCTCAGCCACGTCGAGCCGAACCTGCCGACCGACCGGCCGCTTTTCCTCTGCGACTACCCCACCCTGGTCCCGACGCTCGCACAGAGATCGCCGGACGGTGCGTTCGCCGAGCGGTGGGAGCTCTACATCGGTGGGGTCGAGATCGCGAACTGCTACACCGAAGAACGAGACCAGCGACGCCTCGAGCGGTTCACCGCCGAACAGTCGGCGGCGAAGCAGAGCGCGCTCGTCCCGCACGCTGTGTCGGATACGCTCGCGCGCTTCACCGACGCCCCACCGTGTACCGGGGTTGCGCTCGGTGTCGACCGGTTGATCATGGCGCTTCTGGACGAGAGCGACATCGGGGGGGTAATCTTTACCTGGTAGTTTGGTATATTCCGACACCATCAAACCGAGGTAACTAATGATCAAAGCCGGTCAAATAGCAAAAGGTCAGTGTCTCATGTGGAAGGACGAGCCGTACCTGGTGAGCGATCGCGAGTTCGTGAGTCCGGGTAAGGGCGCCGCGTTCGTGCGCGTGAAGCTCAAGAACGTGAGAACCGGGAAGGTTCTCCAGGAAACGATCAAGACGAACGATTCGGTCGAAGAGGCGAACGTTTACGACCGTGACGCGCAGTTTCTCTACGCCGACGACGAGGCGTATCACTTCATGGACAGCGAAAGCTACGACCAGTTCACGGTTACCCGCGCCGGGCTCGAGGACAGGATCTACTACCTGCTCGAAGGCGAAACGTACCGTGTCGTAATGTGGGAAGCGAACCCGATCGACGTGACGGTGCCGCTGAAGATGACGCTCACGGTAGCGCAGGCCGAGGACGCGCTGCGCGGCGACACGGTGACCGGCGCGACCAAGCCGATCAAGACCGATACGGGGCTTGAAGTCAAAGTCCCGATTTTCATCAAACAGGGTGACCGCATCCTGGTCAACACCGAAAGCGGAGATTACGTAGAACGCGTCAACGGCTGACCCGGGGTGCGCCTGCGGTTTCTCGCGCGAAATCGACGCGACTCCGGGTCGCGGGGTGGATTTATGTGCAAAGTAGTCTATAATACCCGAAACATCACCGTTTCAGGGAGTGGGACATGAGAGTTACGACCAAGGGTAGGTACGCGCTGCGCGCGATCACCAACCTCGCGATGGCCGGGTCGGAGAAGCCGATTCCAATCAAGAAGATCGCCGCCGACGAGGATATTTCACCCGAGTTTCTGGAGCAGATCTTCTTCAAGCTCAAGAAGTCGGGGATCGTCGGGTCGGTGCGCGGCCCGGGCGGCGGTTTCGTGCTCGACAAGGAGCCGTCGGAGATTTCGGTGAAGGACATCTTCGACGCGGTTGGCGAAGGGCTGCTCATCGCGCCGTGCACCGGCGAAGAGGAGTGCGAACGGCAGGACAACTGCCTGGTCCACGACGTCTGGATGGAGGCGAGCGACCATATCGTCGGCTACTTCGAGCGGCTCACGCTGCAGCAGGTCGTCGACCGCAACCAGGACAAGGCGATCGAGCCGATGCTCACCGGTCAGGAGTTCGACGTCTAGACCGTGCTCGACCGCGCGTCGGCCGGAGGTTGACCGGCCGTCGGCGGCCCCACGACGGGAAAGGATTTCACGTACAAGTCGCGCTGCGGAAACGGAATCTCGATGCCGTTGTCGCGGAACGCGCGCCAGATCTCGACGATGATCTCCGAACGCGCAAGATGCCGCTGGACCGAGTTCGCGATAGCTATCGCGAGCGTCACGGTGATCCCGGAGTCGTCGAAGCTGCGAAACAGCACGCGCGGCTCGCGACTCGGGGTCCGAAACGTCACGCGCTCCCCGACGAGCATCAGCACCTCGCGCACGCGGTCGAGATCGGTCCTGTACGCGACCTGGACGTCGGTCATCAGAACGATGCTCGGGTCGCCGTAGCTCTGGTTGTGCACCGTGTTCTCGACGATCTGCCGATTCGGCACTATGAGCGTCTCGTTCGTGATCGTGTTCACGACGCTGTAGAGGATCTTGATCTGCTCGACGTCGCCTTCGAGCCCGCCGATATGGACGCGATCGCCCTCCTTGATCGGTCGCGCGACGATGATCATCAGCCCGGCAAAGAGGTTCGCGACGGCACCCTGAAGCCCGAACCCTATGCCAAGTCCGAGCACGCCGAAGAGCACGGTGAGCGACGACAGGTTCACGCCGATCACAGAAAGCCCGATTATCACGACGATCGTCATCACCGCGTAGCGTACGAGACTGACGATCGAAAAGCGGCGCGCTGCGTCTATGTTCAACCGCGCGATGATCCGCTGCTCGACGAGCCTGCGAGAGCTGTTGCCCGCCCACGTCGCGGCGTAGAAGATCGGGATCAGCATCAGCAGCGTGATCACCGAGATGTTCGTCGATCCCGACGTGAAGAACGGCGCTCGCAAAAACCCGTAGATCGCGGCGAGCGTTTCCCGAATCCGATCTCCGAACAGACTTGCACCGATCAGCAGAATCACGATCAGGAATACCAGTCTCGCGGCGATCCTCACCCACCTGAGAATCGACGCCCGAGCGAGCTACCGACGACTACAACCGTCGATCCCAGGAACTCGCGGAGAAGCTCCACGACGCCGTTCACTCGCGCCCCAGAAAGTCGGCGATTCGCTCGCGCGCGCCGGAGTCGATCAGGCCCCGCTGCGCCGCACGGTCGACCAAACGATCGATCGAAGCCGCCGCGTGCAGCCGAACCCCGGCGCGTTCCATGTCTCGCCTGCCCTGAGCGCCGCGTTCTATGAGCACCAGCAGGTCATCGACGACGAGCCCTTCGCCGCGCAACAGGTCGATCGCCTCGATCTTGCTCAGCCCGGTCGTGATCAGGTCGTCGACGAGCACGACGCGCTCGCCGGGAGACCAATTGCCCTCGATCGTGTTTCCGCTCCCGTGCGGCTTCGGCGGCAGTCGCGGGTAGACGAGCGGGAGGCGCGCGGACAGCGCAAACGCGGTCGCAAGGCTGATCGCGGCGACCGGCACCGCCGCGATCCGGTCGGCCGAAAGCGACGCGAACAGCGCGCGGTACGCGGCCGCGGCCGCTTCGAGCGCGTCCGGGGAACTCTGCAGCCGCCGAAGATCGATGTAGAACGGCGAAAGCGTCCCGCTCTTCAGCGTGAACTCGCCGACCTGGAAGCAGTTCGTGTCGAGGATCGCGTCCAAGAGGCGCGTCACCGTCGGGTCGTCGGGCGCGCCGCGCCCGGCAAGAACGCCGCCCCCGGCGGGAGCGGCGGCGTCACGGCGCGCGTCGCGCGCGCGGCGGTACTCGTCGACAAGATCGGCGGCGGCTCGCTCTGGATCGTCCGCGGCGGCGA